>NZ_JBQSXL010000016.1:0-90394 GCF_052378165.1 Halomonas sp. AOP30-A1-24 | reverse complement strand
GGTAACGGTTTGCCACGCTGAATTTGTCGTTGAATGCCGGGGGGCAGTGATTCAGCAGCAGGTGCATTAAACTGGCGTAGCAAGCGCAGTAGCTCGCGCTCATTGACGCGTGGCAAATCCACATATTGCTTATTGTGGCTTTCACGCATCGAACGTGAGCTTCCTTGCTGATACCGCTGCTCTTGCCCATTATCGCGTGCGCCATGGGCTGGCGCGTGGGCAGGCGGCTGTGCAAACGTGTTGCTGGCACCTATCAATCCCCCCAGACAGCTTACCAACACGGCTAGACTCGTTCGCTTCATTTGAAAACCTCTCACTAAACATATTGGCTAACACGGTTAGCTTGTAGTGTAGTGAGGAAATACGCACAGAGTATGGAAATATAAAGATCATACGGGGTCTTTTAACATCCACTCCCTATCTGATACTAAGAGCCTTTGACTACGATTTTTCCTGCTTCAATATTAATAACGCCCCCACGTGCTGACTTAATTTCGATTGCATTCCCACTTGTGCCACTGCTCGTAAACGCGTCAAGTAGCTCTTGTTTACGGCTATCAGTGCTGCTATCACAGGCTTGAAAGCTGAAATCATCAGAAATAGCTGAGTCTGATTGAACTGTTTTGGACAGCGAATAATTTACCAATGCCATACTCCGATAGGAAGCCAGCTCTCCCTCGCATGCGGTTAAAGACGCTTTATCAAGGTAATTTCCATACTGGGGCACTGCCACTGCCATCAAAACGCCTACGATAGCAATGACGATCATGAGCTCTATCAGTGTGAAGCCATCTTCGTCCCCTTTGATCTTGCCGCTATGCTTATCCAAGCTGCCCCCTGTTTATCGACATCACGCACATATTTTATTGAAATTACTAACTAGTAGTCTTACAGCAGTATCACAGATACAATACTAATCATAATTAATCAATTTATTAGCCGAAAAATAGCGTTCTAATTTATGAGAGCAGGCGAATTATTGTTTGTTAGAAATCTTTCATGAGCAACAATTAATACTTTAATATCAAAAACTTAAAAGATCATCTTTTTCGAGATTATTGATGAAATTTGAAGGATTAGCCAAGCGTTTAATTAATAGTGAGCTGCTAAGCATCGACCAGGCCGAAAAAGCAGAAACAGCATCACTCGCCTTGGGAGTATCATTATTACGCTATGTAGCTGAACAAAGACTCGTGGACGCTAGCGCCGCCGCTTCTGCAGCTGCCTGGGAATATGGCTTTCCAGTGATTGATTTAGAGGCTCTACAGTTAGAAGCGCTGCCCACAGCTACCAGCTTTCCTGCCCATCTTTTAACATCATTAAAAGTCCTGCCTCTGGCTCAACGGGGGCGTCATCTCACAGTCGCCATTTCCTGCCCATCAGTCCTGTCTCAACTTGATGAGCTAACATTTACTCTAGATGTCGTTAGTATTGAAGGGGTTTTGGCCCCGTTCGATCAGCTTGAGGCCGTATTAAATAGCTACCTCACCCATCATAAATATGCCTCTTTGGGTTCCATCAAGCATCTGCCTGATTATAAATTAGCCTCTGAAGATGACGATTTTCAGCTTGAGGACATGGCCCAAAGTATAGAAGACGGGCCTGTCGTTGAATTCGTTAATAAAGTACTGTTGGACGCTATTGATCGGGGCGCTTCAGACATTCACTTCGAGCCCTATGAGCAACACTACCGTATTCGATTCAGGATTGACGGCGTGCTTATTGAAGTTGCTCAGCCACCACTGACAATGCGAAATCAGATAGCAGCACGCTTGAAGATCATGGCTCGCCTTGATATCTCGGAGCGTCGCCTTCCACAAGATGGAGCCATTAAATTCTCGGCAAAACGCCATCAAACGTTAGATTTGCGTATCAATTCATTGCCGACCGTTTACGGCGAGAAGGTCGTATTACGTCTGCTTGATCCTACCTCTCTTCAGCTTGGCATTGACCAATTGGGCTTTTCAGATACCCAGAGGGGGCTCTATGAAAAAGCACTCAAACAGCCCCAGGGAATGATTTTAGTCACAGGCCCTACTGGCAGTGGTAAAACGGTCTCACTCTATACGGGCATCGCACTACTCAATCAAGTAGAGCGGAATATCTGCACGGCAGAAGATCCTGTTGAAATCAAGGTAGCGGGTATTAATCAAGTGAACGTGCTGCCTCACATTGGACTGGATTTTGCCAATGCACTGCGTGCTTTTCTCCGTCAGGATCCTGACGTAGTGATGGTAGGTGAAATACGTGATCTTGAAACTGCGGAGATTGCAATAAAAGCAGCACAAACAGGTCATCTTGTACTTTCAACCGTGCATACCAATTCTGCGGCAGATACCCTTACGCGCTTATGCAACATGGGAGTATCGGCATTTAACATTGCAAGCTCGGTGAGTCTGATTATTGCGCAACGCTTAGCTCGAAAATTATGCAGTCATTGCAAACAGCCTACAAATACCCCTATGGATGCCCTATCCAGCGAAGTTACCAATGAAGATACCCTTCAACAAGCAACCTTTTACCGTGCTGAAGGATGCAAAAAATGCACACATGGATATAAAGGCCGGGTGGGTATCTATGAAGTGGTTCCCGTTTCCGAAACGATTCGGCAGCTCATTATGCACAACGCGTCCGCACTTGAAATTAACGAGCAGATCAAAAAGGAAGGACATGCCAGCCTTCGCCAAAGCGGCTTTTATTACGTTATCCAAGGCATTACCAGCCTGGAGGAAATTAATCGTGTCATTAAGGAGTAACGCTTGACTCGATATGCCGTTAAACGTAAAGCCAAGTCACCCCGCTTGTATCGCTGGAAATGGACAGGGACGGTTGGCCAAACACGTTTACTACGTGGTGAAATTATCGGCCATAGCAAGGTCGCCGTTACCGCCGAGCTACGTAAACAAAATATTGACGTGCGGCGTGTCGCTAAAAAAAGCGACCTGAGTAACCAAGGACGTATAAAGCCTCGCGATATCATGATTTTTTCACGCCAGCTGGCAACGATGATTCAAGCGGGCATCCCCCTATTACAGGCTTTTCAGGTAGTGGCTGAAAGTCTGAAAAAACCGTCGATGGTGGCGCTTGTTCATCAGCTAACCAATGACGTAGCATCAGGGACAAGCTTTTCTGACGCCTTACGATGCCACCCTCAACATTTTGATCGTTTGTTTATTAATCTGGTTGATGCAGGCGAACAGTCCGGCACACTTGACAAAATGTTAGAGCAAAACGCGGTTTATAAGGAAAAACTAGAGTCCCTAAAGGGGCGTGTCAAAAAGGCGTTGTGGTATCCGACGACCGTTTTGCTGACCGGCATCGCGATTACACTGCTATTACTTATTAAAGTGGTACCTCAGTTTGAAAGCATGTTTCAAAGCTTTGACGCTGAGCTACCGGCGGTGACACAGCTAACCGTCGACTTATCGATGCTGGCCCAACAACTATGGCTACCTTTGCTGGGAACAGCCACGACAGTGATTCTATTGCTGCGATGGCTGACGCGCCGCTCACCAGCGCTTGTCCACCTGCTTCATCGCCTTTTGCTACGTATTCCTGTTATCGGCAACATCATTGATAAAGCGGCTGTTGCACGATTTTCCCGTACCTTGGCCACGACATATGCATCCGGTATTCCTCTGGTAGAAGGGCTTGCAACTGCGGCTGGCTCCACGGGCAATAAAGTGTATGAAAAAGCGGCACTCCAGACACAAAAGGAGGTAGCAACAGGTCAGCAGCTGCATTTTTCAATGCGAATGACCAACCGTTTCCCTGCTTTAGCGGTGCAGATGGTAAGCATTGGTGAAGAAGCCGGTGCCCTTGATACCATGCTCCACCGTGTAGCCAGTTACTACGAAGAAGACGTCGATAACCAGGTGGATGCGCTGACGTCTTTAATGGAGCCCCTCATTATCATTGTGCTGGGCATTTTGGTGGGGGGAATCGTCGTTTCTATGTATTTACCTATTTTTAATCTGGGTACCGTCATCTAGGTATTCTGAGGAGCATTATGAGTTCTCTTACGCTGAGCACCGGCCTGGTGGTTTGTTTGCTGGGCCTCTGCTTGGGTAGCTTTGCAAACGTTGTTATCACTCGTCTTCCTGTCATGCTAATGCGTCACTGGCGGCTTGAGGCTCGTGCGGCTCTTGAGCTGCCTATGGAACAAGCACCTCGCTTTAATATTGCGACACCTCGCTCACAATGCCCACGCTGCGAGAGCTCCATCGCCTGGCACAATAATATTCCCTTAATCGGCTGGGTTAAACGACGCGGCCGCTGTGCAAACTGCCACACCCGCATTAGCTTGCAGTATCCCCTTGTAGAATTAAGCAGCGGTGTACTGGCCCTAACAGTTGCGCTTCTGCAGGGCATAAACCTCTCCAGCCTGTTTATTTATGCAGCCTGCGTAACCCTTCTCGTACTGGCCGTGATCGATCTTCGCACCTACTTGTTACCGGATGTTCTCACCCTTCCCTTGCTGTGGGCTGGCCTTGTCTATCAGCTCTTATTTCAGCCCTACTTATTAACCAATGCCGTCGTTGGTGCAATGGCGGGTTACCTGATCCTTTGGAGTTTTTACTGGCTATTTAAACTAACCACTGGAAAAGAGGGCATGGGGTATGGTGATTTTAAGCTTCTAGCCGCTCTTGGCGCCTGGTTGGGTTGGAGCTTCCTGCCCCTGCTCTTACTGCTCTCAGCGGGGATAGGTGCTGTTGTAGGCGTTGTGGCACAGACACGCTTTCCACACTTACGTGGCGCACCGCTTCCTTTCGGGCCTTTTCTCGCGTTAGCAGGCTGGGCATGCCTCCTTGCAGGACATGACCTTATCGCCCTTTATTTGACCTTTTTCCCTGGGGTTTAATACAAACCAAGAAGGTATATTGCATCTCATGCCCAAAGCGGCGCCTACATGGGCGTAATGCGCTATAGGTACCGACTTTCTACGTAAAAACACGTAAAATAGCGTTTTAAAGAACGCAATAAAGGGTAGCTATGATTATTGGCTTAACCGGGGGCATTGGTTCGGGTAAATCAACCGTAGCGCGCGCGTTTGAATCGCTAGGGGTCAGCTGGGTAGATGCAGATATCGTTGCCCGCGAAATTGTGGCACCAGGTGAGCCTGCCTTAAGCGCTATTATTGATTATTTTGGTTCAGATATTGTCAAGCAAGATGGAACGCTTGATAGAGCCGCTTTGCGTTCAATTATCTTTGAAGATCCACCCAAGCGTGAATGGCTAGAGTCGCTTACTCATCCGGTTATCAGAGAACGGTTAGTTGCGCATTTAACCTCTCTATCCCACGATTCACCCTATGTACTTCTCGTTTCACCGTTACTTTTTGAGTCAGGACAAAACATGCTGGTCACCCGAACAATTGTGGTTGACGTGCCCACCGATGTTCAGCTTTCCAGAACACTCGCTCGTGATGGCGTAAGCCCTAATCAGGTACGTGCCATTCTTGCAGCGCAAATGTCTCGTGAAGAGCGCTTGGCTAACGCCGACGATGTGATAGATAACAGCGGAGATTATGACTTTATGATGCGTCAGGTTGAGCGTCTGGACAGTATTTATCGCACTCGTTAATTCAATTTTATCTATATATTTCAGGATTATTATGACTCACCCTGCTAATGATACTCCCATGGAAGTTAACTGCCCCCACTGCGGCCAAAAAGTGGCTTGGGCACCAGAGAGTACCTACCGTCCTTTTTGCAGCAAGCGCTGTCAATTAATTGATTTTGGCGCATGGGCTGAAGAGTCTCACCGTATCGCAGGCGAGCCAGCCATGGATGAGGCTGACTTGGATACCCTTCTGGCACAAGCGGATAAAGATGCGCCTCTTTCTTAACGAATGGTTTTCACGGTGAGGTAAATATTGGTCATGCAAGAGCCCGATGTAACCGCTTATCACTTATTGCATGAGCTTGATAATCGATTTGATAATCTGGTTTGCGCTATTGAAGCGGCGCTGGTGCTTTACGAAAGGCAGCGCCCGGCGGCGTGGGTCATGCATCAGCCGTCCGTCGAATTAAACTGGCTGCGAAACGCACTGCTGGATATGTGGCACTTGGAAGGCCAGGACGGTCGTGAAACGCGTAATTACATAGGAGTGATTGCCGCTGGCACTCCCCTTATTGAGGCAGTTGGCACTATTAACCATGCTAAAACAGCAATTAGCGAGTTAATCCATAGGATAAAAGAGCTCTCTCCAAAAGCATTCGGAGAAATCAAGCAACGCCTGCCACAACGCCACCCTCAAGTAGATAATGTATTGCGCCGTACCGGGCTTGCCAAACTCCACCTGAAACAGTGTTGGCGACAAATACCGATTGCTGAAGCGCCGGTTTCGCGTATACGGCTTGCCTGGTACAGCAGCGGGCGCTCTATCAAGCGTCTCAGCGTGCAGGAAGCGGAGAAAAAGCTCATGCAACTGGATACCGAAGCGCCGCATATACGTATTCAACTGCGCAAGCTGGCTGGCCTTCCTGGCGACGAAGCGTTGGCACAAGTACAAGCGCAGGCGCCTTTGATGCGGGCGAACCTTTTTTTTACTGAGCCTTTACTCGACGGGCACTCACGGCGGGCGCTCAATATTGCCATGCCGCTGTTTGTGCCCGCTCCTGACCAACGCCTGCCCCATATCAACTTGCCGCCGCTACACCCCCCTACGGAACGCACACGGGCAAGAAGGCGCGATGAAAAGCTTGAGCACGAAGCGTTTTTACCCAGCTTGCGTATTTATCGCTACCGATCCTGATCAAAGGCCTAGCCACCAGTGAGCTCAGGCGCTTGATGCTGTGGCCAGAGCTCATAAAACAACAGCGTTGAAATGAGCTCGTGCAGCTCCTGGTCCGATTGGTTGTACTCATCCATTAACGCTTTCAAGCGCTCTCCAAACAAGCGCTCTCGCTCTTGTGAGCGTTTTACTGCGTCATCTTCTTCTAACGCTGCCAATGAGCGTACCGGTGGCCCGGTTGGAATATCGAAGTCACTCTTAGGATCTTCCAACTGGCGCAAAGCTTGCGCAAATGCATCATCCAACTCACGAAACTTACGCAGCTTGTCACGTTCATCCGACTGTTTTGGAGTTTTGTGATATTTCATCGATGTTTCATTCATACCTTACTTGAAATGGTCGAAGTACCGCCACAACAGGTATTTCCACAAGAGATACCCAATGCCGCACAGCCAGCCTGGAAGTCTGCCGTGCATCTCGGTGCAGTGGAATTACCACCAAGCGATGACAACAGGTTATCGGCCAATGCCAATAGCCTTACGAGAAAAGGTTCAACATATCATTCACTAAAAACGTATAGGACGTAAACGACAAAGCCTATACGTCGGCTAACTCACATCCCCGGAAGCTATTAAAAGGCACAGCTATCCAATAACGTTAACGTTTTAAAGGCAAGACGAGCAGCCACAGAATCGTACACAAAAAAATCAAACAATAGTCAACACGATACGATGGAGCAAGCTATATGCACAAGCGATCCATGTATGCCAGACAGCAACTCGATATTCCCAGACAGCGCCCGCCTTTCAATAGTGATATCAAATCAGGCCAAGCCTGTTTTTAATAAACCATAAAAGAGCGTAGTGTACAAACAGAATACTCTCCACCCTTTGCTCTTACCAGCACAGAACAGCAGCGTGACCGGTCTACTGCCGAGCTGATAGAAGCTGTTGAATATGCCACGGAGCTAGACAAGGAACGACTACAGGCTACTTAGCATGTTCATACAAAACCGTATTGCCAGAAAGGCGACGCGATGGGCTCAACAGATAGCCAGTATTGGGCACATACCCGGAAATAGCAATGGCACTCACCGTACGCTGCATCAAATAGCCCATGAAGGCACTTACCGCCAACCGTCCAGCCTAGCTCGCCCCATGCATGCCTATAGGCGACGCAATCCTTCCTGCAAGCCATGTCACAGCAACGACACGGCCATATCAGCGACACGATTACCAAACACGATAAATAATTTCAAGCTGGCAAAGAGTGCAGCACTAACTTTTGCGGCGCTAAGCTAACGGGAGATATTTTTTTAATATTGAATAGCTATCGGGCCTATTGTGAGCCGCGCACCGGAAACCTACCCCCTGCTAAAGCAAAACCGGCATTTCTTAAGAGAAGTGCCGGTAGTTGCTAATTAATCTTCCATGCTTTCCAGCCAGGACTCAACAGTTTCGTCACCGTATTCATCCTTCCAGCTACGCAAACCTTTATGGTTACCACCACGGGTTTCGATAATTTCGCCCGTATTGGGGTTTTTATACGTTTTTAGGCGACGCTTACGGCGACTAGCATTATTGCTGCCAGAAGCCTTGGTGCCACGTTGATCGTTTGTCGGATCCAGCAGAGCGATAACATCTGCAGGACGCTTACCAAATTCATTCATTAGCGCTTCAAGCTTCGCCTTGAATTCCAACTCGCTTTTTAAACGCTGGTCTCCTTCAAGACGCTGCAAGTCTTCTTGCAACTGCTTAAGTTGCTGCTCTTTTTGGATATATTCGTTTAGAAGTGACATGGGGAGTCCTTATACTTCAGATTTATCTTCTGGATATTGAATTGACACTCATCATATCCATTAGTTCAGAATGCGCGCTCATTATTACTTTAAAAGCACTAATTGACAATAGTCTAGTGTACTTTCATTCAATTACTAAGAGGTTTTTTAAGCGAATAGCGTACATTTAAAAGTTTTTAAGCAGGTTGGTAAATCTAATTTAATACAACTAACTGGCTTAGAAAACAGCTTGTTAATAAGCAAAAAAGCGCCGCCCATAGGGCGACGCTTCTTAGAACCAGCGACTAAATAGCTTAGTCTTGGCCCATCTGCTGCTTGATCAGATCACCGATGGTGGTCGGGCCACCAGCTTCGGGTTCCTGGTCACGCAGTTTCTTCAGGTTCTGACGAGTATCGTCCTGCTCTTTCGCTTTGATCGACAGATTAATCTGACGGCTCTTGCGATCGACATTGATGATACGCGCTTCAACGCTGTCGCCTTCATTCAGCACATTGCGCGCGTCTTCAACACGGTCAGCACTGATTTCAGAGGCTTTGAGGATGGCAATAACATCGGTTGCCAGCTCAACGTGTGCTTCTTTTGCGTCTACTTCAACAATACGGCCAGTCACCATGCTGCCCTTATCGTTAACAGACAGGTATTCAGCAACAGGATCGGAATCCATTTGCTTGATACCTAAAGAGATGCGCTCACGCTCAGGATCGATAGACAGAATAACGGCTTCGGCTTCATCACCTTTCTTGAAGTTACGAACCGCTTCTTCGCCAGTTTCTGTCCAGGAAATGTCGGACAGGTGAACCAGACCATCGATACCACCTTCAAGGCCGATGAAGATACCGAAGTCAGTGATTGACTTAATGGTACCTGAAACACGGTCGCCCTTGTTGTATTCAGCGTTGAACGTTTCCCACGGGTTAGCAGTACACTGCTTGATACCCAGAGAAATACGACGACGCTCTTCGTCGATATCCAACACCATGACGTCAACATCGTCGCCCACTTGGACAACTTTAGACGGATGGATGTTTTTGTTGGTCCAGTCCATTTCAGAAACGTGAACCAGACCTTCAACGCCCTCTTCCAGCTCAGCAAAGCAGCCGTAATCGGTCAGGTTAGTGACCACAGCGTGTACTTTGGTGCCTTCCGGGTAACGCTGCTTAATGTTGACCCACGGATCTTCGCCCAATTGCTTCAGACCCAGTGAAACGCGGTTGCGCTCACGGTCAAACTTAAGCACTTTAACGTTGATTTCGTCGCCAACAGCAACGATTTCAGACGGGTGCTTAATACGCTTCCACGCCATATCGGTAATGTGCAGCAGGCCGTCAACACCACCCAGATCTACGAACGCGCCGTAGTCTGTCAGGTTCTTAACGATACCTTTGATCTGCTGGCCTTCTTGCAGCGTTGCCAGCAGCGCTTCGCGCTCGGCACTGTTTTCAGCTTCAAGTACAGCACGACGAGAAACAACAACGTTATTACGCTTCGGATCAAGCTTGATGACTTTAAAGTCCAGCTCTTTATTTTCCAAATGCGCAGTATCGCGAACCGGACGTACGTCGACCAAAGAACCCGGCAGGAAGGCACGGATAGAGTCGACATCGACAGTGAAGCCGCCTTTGACTTTACCGTTGATCACGCCTTTGATGATTTCGTCTTTCTCGAAGGCGGCTTCCAGAATCTTCCAAGCTTCTGCGCGCTTGGCTTTTTCACGGGACAGGCGCGTTTCACCGAAGCCATCTTCTACGGCTTCTAGTGCAACGTGGACGTCGTCACCGATAGCGATGTTTAACTCGCCATTTTCATCGCGGAATTGTGCCGCCGGGATCTGGCCTTCAGATTTCAGACCAGCATTGACGGTAACCCAGTCGCCATCGATGTCGACAACTTGAGCCGCGACGATAGCGCCTGGCTCCATGTTAATGTCGTTAAGGGACTGTTCAAACAGTTCAGCAAAGCTTTCGCTCATGGTTTTCCTACGTGATCAACGTTGTTGAGGCATAAATGCCTTCTCCGTACCACCAGCGAGTACGGGCCTAATGTCACTCTGCCTTTGGAGGTGTTAACGCTGGTTAGACCTGACCGGGCTCTCTGATATGAACGATCATATGAACTGCCGCCCTGCCATGTCATGACACCTTTCCAAAAACGCCGCAAGGGAGAATCAGATGCCGGATGCTAACCCTTTTTGGGCAAGCAATTCCGCCAACTGTTCAACCACTTCCGGTATGCTCAGACGCGTGGTATCAAGCGTAATGGCATCATCTGCCGGCTTGAGAGGTGCCACGCTGCGCTGCGTGTCGCGTGCATCGCGTGCCTGAATCTCCTTCAAAAGACTCGAAAGACTAGCATTCATGCCCGCTTCCTGCAACTGAAGATGGCGGCGACGCGCTCGTTCCTCAGCACTAGCAGTTAGAAATATCTTTAGCGGCGCGTCTACAAATACGACGGTGCCCATATCACGGCCATCTGCGACAAGGCCTGGCGCCTTCTGAAAATCTCTTTGCCGCTGAAGCAGGGCCGCGCGCACAGCAGGAAGCGCTGCCACCTGGGATGCCAACTCACCAGTGTGCTCGGTCCGGATTGCCTGGCTTACCTCATCACCTTCAAGCAGTGTGCGGGGCTTACCATTTTCAATGGGAAATGCCACATCCAGCGATTCGGCTAATGCAGCAACAGCCGCTTCGTCATCAAGCGCAATACCATGCTTAACCGCCGCGGTGGCGGTTAGCCTGTATAACGCTCCGCTGTCGAGCAAATGCCAGCCTAAACGCTCGGCAACCAAACTGCTGATGGTTCCCTTGCCTGCCCCACCTGGCCCATCAATGGTCAGAACAGGGATAGGCTTAGTCATTCTCGCCCCCGACGTTAACCCCCATGCCGATTTTATTGGCAAGCTCAACGAAGGTTGGGAACGACGTAGCGACATTGGCGCAGTCATCAATAATAATGTCATCACTTGCGCGTAGTGCGGCAATGGCAAAGGCCATAGCGATACGATGGTCACCTAAACTATTAACGCGCCCACCACCGTAGCTTGCAACCTCGGCATTGGCGTTACCGATAATATCGATTCCGTCGTCAACCACGGTATGTTCAACGCCCAAAATCGCCAACCCGTCAGCCATGGCCTGAATACGGTCAGACTCTTTGACACGTAGCTCTTCTGCACCACGAAGACGCGTGGTGCCAGCAGCATTTGCCGCCGCAATAAACAGCGCAGGGAACTCGTCAATCGCCAAGGGCACTTGATCAACCGGGATATCAATACCTTTCAAGGGTGCATAGCGGATACGAATATCAGCAACCGGCTCGCCACCCACTTCAGCTTCGTTAAGAAGTTCAAGGTTGGCGCCCATTAACGTAAGAATATTAATAACACCGATGCGAGTCGGGTTGATACCGACATGCTCCAGGGTGATATCAGCACCCGGCGTTATTGCAGCCGCCACCATAAAGAACGTTGCCGATGAAATATCAGAAGGAACGTCAATGGGGCCAGCGCTCAAGGCACCGCCACCTTGCAACCAACAGGTGTCCCCTTCGCGTGACACAGAATAACCAAAACCATTAAGCATACGCTCGGTATGGTCACGCGTTGGTGCCGGCTCACGCACCCGCGTCTCACCTTCAGCATAAAGCCCAGCCAACAGCAGGCATGATTTCACTTGAGCACTTGCCATAGGCATGTCGTAGAAAATACCTTTGAGCGCCGCGCCACCTTTAATTTTAAGCGGCGGCCGACCACCTTCAGCCGTCGCAATGGAAGCACCCATCAACCGCAACGGGTCCGCCACGCGTCCCATGGGGCGTTTGGTTAGCGACTCATCGCCGGTAAGCTCGCTATCAAATGCCTGCCCGGCTAAAAGCCCCGAGAACAGGCGCATCGCCGTTCCTGAATTGCCCACATAGAGTGGCCCGGCCGGAGCCTTAAGCCCCTTCATTCCCACGCCATGGATAGTGACACACCCCTGGTGAGGCCCCTCAATCGCAACGCCCATCTCACGAAACGCTTGCAGTGTCGCCAGGCTATCTTCACCTTCAAGAAACCCTTTGACCTCGGTGACGCCTTGAGCCAGCGCTCCTAGCATAATAGAGCGGTGTGACATCGATTTGTCACCCGGTACGCGCAAATGGCCTTTCGCCTGGCCGCCGGGCCGAACTCGGTAGGTTACCTTGCCTTGTGGTTGCATATTGTATTCCGCTTGGTAGCTGGTTTTATTCAATAACGTATCAAAGTAATGGCGTGCGTGGCTGGCACGATCAAAGGTCGCAATCAGGGCATCGCTATCGCCTCGCTCAATCGCGTGACGTAACTGAGCCAAGCCTTCTTCAAAATCATCTAAAGATGCCAGAACCGCCTCACGGTTAGCCGTAAAAATATCCCGCCACATGACCGGGTCGCTGCCTGCGATGCGCGTAAAGTCGCGAAAACCACCGGCGGCATAACGGAATATCTCAAGCCGCTCATCCTGACGGGCTAGCGTATCCACCAGAGAAAAAGCCAGTAAGTGGGGTAAATGACTAGTGCGTGCAAGGACCTGATCATGGCGCTCAACGTCCATCTCCAACACATTCGCGCCGCAGGCCTGCCACAACGCACGCACGCGCGCCAACGCATCACAATCGACCCCTGGTTCAGGCGTCAAAATAACGTTGTGATCAGCAAAAAGGCGCGGATTAGCCGCCGCCACTCCACTCTTTTCTGACCCCGCAATAGGATGACCTAGCACCATATTGGCTGGCACAGCACCAAACACACGCTCGGCGCAGTCGCGAATAGTGGCTTTGGTACTGCCCACATCGGTTAGCACCACATTGGCCGCCGCTTGCGAAAGCACGCCTGCCAACGATGCCATCACCGGCTCCATGGCAAGCACGGGCACCGCGAGGACGATCATGGTCGCGTCTGCCACTTGGCCAGAGAGAGTGACGCCCCCCGTATCGATTAACCCCATCTCGACACCGCGAGCGATTTCATCTTCGCTTGGATCGCAAGCCACAATCACGCCATTAAACCCTGAGGCGCGCAGCGCTGCTGCGAGTGACCCACCAATCAAGCCGAGACCAACGATCAATAGCCGCTGTTCATTACAGGAAGGTGTTTCAACGACCGATGATGCCATAGCGGTCACAGCACGCCCTGCGGATAGGAACCTAAAACGCGAAGCTCCGAGGCGCGTAACCTTACCTCTTCCAACACGGCAGCAACGCGCGGTTCGTCAGCGTGGCCCTTAAAATCGATAAAGAAAACATAGTTCCATACGCCCGTACGTGATGGGCGCGTCTCGATGCGCGTTAAATCAATATGATGCCGATGGAAAGGCTCAAGCAGGTCGTGCAGTGCGCCAGGTTGGTTACGCATGGCCACGACAATGGAGGTTTTATCATCCCCTGCCATTGGCACACGCTCACTACCAATAATCAAAAACCGGGTCGAGTTATCCGGGCGGTCTTCGATTTTGTCAGCTACGCGCTCAAGCCCATACAGTTTGGCCGCCATATCGCCTGCAATGGCCGCACTGTGCCATTCAGTTTTGACCAGCTTGGCAGCCTCTGCATTCGAGGAAACAGGAACCCGTTCGGCGTGTGGGTAATGTGCATCCAGCCACTTTCGGCATTGGCCAAACGACTGGGGATGCGAATAAATGCGGGAGATTTTATCGCGACGCGTCGTATCACTAATCAGCAGGTGATGGTGAATGCGTAGCACCACCTCGCCACAAATATGGATAGACGAATCCATAAACGTATCGAGGGTATGATTTACAACGCCTTCTGTTGAATTTTCAACAGGCACTACGCCATAGTTAACGGCACCCGCTTCTACTTCACGAAACACTTCATCGATAGCTGCCATGGGTAGGCTAATGGCGCTTTCGCCAAAGTGCTTTAGTGCCGCCTGCTGAGTAAACGTCCCTTCAGGCCCCAGATAAGCCACTTTGATCGGCTGCTCAAGCGCCAAACAAGCCGACATGATTTCTCGAAACAGCCGCGCCATTTCTTCGGAATCCAGCGGCCCCTTGTTAAGCGACATAATCCGTCGCAGCACTTGTGCTTCACGCTCAGGACGGTAAAACACCGCATCCTTATCGTGAGCCAGCTTTACATGCGCCACTTTTTGAGCACAGTCAGCGCGCTCACTGATCAGGCGTAGTATATCGCCATCAAGTTGATCGATACGTTGGCGTAGGTCATCCAGATTGATCGACGAGTCGGACATGATTATTAGCCTCTTCGCTGTTCAAAATCAGCCATAAAAGCAACCAGCGCATCAACGGCTTCTTCGGGTACTGCGTTATACAAGCTGGCACGCATACCGCCCACGCTACGGTGCCCCTTTAGATTCAGTAGTCCCGCTTGGTCGGCCTCTTGCAAGAACGCTTTATCGAGGGCTGAATCAGCCAGCACAAACGGCACGTTCATACGCGAGCGATTAGCCACTGCAATGGGATTGCTATAGAAATCGCTGGCATCAATCGCGCCATAAAGCTTTTCCGCTTTACGCTGATTAATGGCATCCATAGCTACCAGGCCACCGACATCATCACGTAACCACTGGAATACAAGCCCTGCCAGGTACCACGCATAGGTTGGCGGCGTATTCACCATTGACCCAGCGTCTGCGAGCTTTTGGTAATCAAACAGCGACGGAGTATTGGGGACCGCCCGGCCGAGCAAATCATCACGCACTACGGCAAGGGTTAGACCTGCCGGCCCAATATTTTTTTGGGCCCCAGCAAAGATAACGCCAAAGTCTGCAACATTAATGGGCTTGGACAAAATATTGGAGGACATATCGCAGACCAACGGCACATGCTGGCCATCTTCGCGTACAGCCTGCGGCGTATAGTCAAATTCCAGCCCGCCAATCGTCTCATTGGAGGTGTAGTGCAGATAGGCCGCATCCGCACTTAGCGTCAACGCATCCTGGGAAGGTACACCCACATACCCACCCGCCTCACTGTTTCCAGCCAAGTGGCATGCATAGCCAAGTCGCTTGACTTCGCTAATCGCTTTTTTGCCCCAAATGCCCGTTTGGATAAAGTTGGCACTACCGCCCTGGCCCAGCAGGTTCATCGGCAGCATGGCAAACTGCATGCTGGCGCCCCCCTGCAGGAACAGCACCTTATAGTTGTCGGGCACACTTAGCAGCTGACGGAAATCGGCTTCCGCCTGCTCAGCAATGGCTATAAATTCATCGCTGCGATGGCTCATCTCCATAACGGATAAGCCACGCCCTTGGTAATCTACCAGCTCGTTGCGGGCTCTTTCGAGCACCGCAACAGGCAGGGCCGCTGGCCCTGCACAAAAGTTATAGTGACGTGTCATCAGTCGCCGTATCCTGTGCGCTGTCGCCCGTGTTGTCTGGCTCACCCTCTTCATCCAGTGCTTCAAGTTCACTGTCACCAGGCTCATCAACACGAACTGTTTTAACCAGTTTTTCTTCTTTACCCAGACGGATCAGCATAACGCCCTGGGTGTTGCGTGAGGTGGTAGACACCTCTTCCACACGCGTACGTACCATCGTCCCGCGGTCTGTAATCAGCATCATCTCATCGCTGTCATACACCTGCATGGCCGCCACAAGGGCACCGTTACGCTCGCTGGTCTGCATGGCGATAACCCCTTGGCCACCACGCCCGCGCAGCGGGAACTCTTCCAGGCGTGTGCGCTTGCCATAACCATTTTCGCTGGCCGTTAGAATGTAGATCTGGCCTTCTGCCTGGGTGCTTTCAGCAACGGTTTCTTCTGCCTCATCAACATCCGTATCAGCCTCAGCATCAATCTGCTGGCTCTTGGGAATGATCAGACTGATAACCTCAGCACCCTCTGCCAAGCGCATGCCACGCACACCTCGAGCGGTACGGCCCATTGCGCGAACATTGCCCTCTTCAAAACGGATCGCTTTACCGTTAGAAGAGAGCATCATGGCGTGGTCAGCGCCTGACGTAATAGCAGCACCCACCAGGCGGTCGCCCTCTTCAAGGTCAATGGCAATCAGGCCAACGCTGCGCGGACGCGAGAACTGCTCCAGGCTGGTGCGTTTCACCGTACCATTGGCGGTCGCGAAGAAAATATAGTGCTCGGGGTCGTAGTCACGCACCGGCAAGATGGCGTTAACCGACTCACCCTCTTCAAGCGGCAGCATATTGACCAGCGGTTTACCGCGCGAACCACGGCTCGCTGAAGGCATCTCGTAAACTTTCAGCCAGTACACTTTACCGCGGTTGGAGAACAGCAGAACGGTGTCATGGGTCGACGCAACGAGCAGATGCTCAATCACATCCTCATCTTTCATCGATGTTGCCGACTTACCGCGCCCACCACGCCGCTGCGCCTGGTAATCCGAAAGCGGCTGAGTTTTGGCATAGCCGGAACGCGACACGGTCACCACCATGTCTTCTTCGGCGATCAAATCTTCGATTGAGAGATCCAGATGGCTTGCCTGAATCTCTGTACGCCGATCATTACCATACTGGTCGCGCACGGCATGCAGCTCTTCACGAATCACTTCCATTAGCCGGTCGGCCGAGGCAAGAATTTCGGTGAGTTCTGCAATTTTCTCAAGAATAGAGAGGTACTCATTGAGCAGCTTCTCAGTCTCAAGACCGGTCAGACGATGTAGGCGCAGCTCAAGGATGGCTTGCGCTTGAGCCGGCGACAGGCGGTATTCGGTCGCGGAAGGGTTAAGGCCAAAGCTTTCATCCAGCTCTTCGGGCTTGCACGAGGTAGCACCTGCCCGCTCAAGCATGCCGGTAACCTGCCCCGGTTGCCATGTTTTCGCCAGTAGTTTCTCTTTCGCCTCGGCTGCGCTGGGCGAGGCCTTGATCATCTCGATGATGTCGTCAATGTTCGAGATAGCCACCGCCAGACCTTCAAGAAGGTGGCCACGCTCACGGGCTTTTTTAAGCTCAAACAGTGTCCGGCGCGTCACTACCTCACGGCGGTGACGAATAAACGCCTCTAACATCTCTTTTAGGTTCAACGTGCGGGGCTGGCCATTCTCCAACGCCACCATGTTGATACCAAACACGTTTTGAAGCTGTGTCTGAGCAAAGAGATTATTAACGACGACTTCACCCGATTCGCCACGTTTAATCTCAATAACCACGCGCAAGCCGTCCTTGTCCGACTCGTCGCGCAGCTCGGCAATGCCTTCGATTTTCTTCTCTTTGACTAGTTCGGCGATTTTTTCAATCAAGCGCGCCTTGTTCACCTGATAAGGCAGCTCGGTAATGATGATGTGGTCACGGCCGGTTTTATCATGGTGCTCAATTGTATGGCTAGCGCGCACATGGATGCGGCCACGCCCGGTGCGATACGCATCTAAAATGCCAGCGCGGCCGTTGATAATCCCCGCCGTGGGGAAATCAGGGCCAGGAATGTACGCCATCAAGTCATCCACCGACAGCGTGTAGTCATCAATCAGCGCTAAACAGCCGTCAATCACTTCGCGCATGTTATGCGGCGGAATATTGGTTGCCATGCCCACGGCAATGCCCGACGAGCCGTTAATCAGCAGGTTGGGAACTTTAGTAGGCAAAACGGCAGGGATGCGTTCGGTGCCGTCGTAGTTATCGACCCAATCGACGGTATCTTTCTCAAGATCGGCAAGAAGCTCGTGCGACAAACGCGACATGCGCACTTCGGTATAACGCATGGCAGCAGCGTTATCACCATCGATAGAACCGAAGTTACCCTGGCCATCGACCAGAACGTGGCGCATTGAGAAGTGCTGCGCCATACGTACGATAGTGTCGTAAACCGCACTATCACCATGCGGGTGATATTTACCGATGACATCGCCGACAACACGCGCCGATTTCTTGTACGGTTTATTCCAGTCATTCCCCAGCTCATGCATGGCGAAGAGCACACGCCTATGAACAGGTTTCAAACCGTCACGCACATCGGGTAGCGCGCGGCCGATAATGACACTCATCGCATAGTCGAGATACGACTGTTTGAGCTCGTCTTCAATATTGACGGGCAAGATTTCTCTGGCGATGTCACCCATGAAAGTCAGATCCTTTGCACTGCATTGGCACTGCGAGAGTTGAAAGCGCTAAAAGTACCGCCTTTAAAAAAGACGATGCGCAGATACTGCTACATCATACCACTGCATCCGCACCAAGGGCAGCCAGGACACTCCCCTTGATTATTAAGGCGTAAACTGCTCTTTGGTAAGTAGTAATGCATTCAGCCGCTCGGCAAGCTCATTTTCAATCACCGAGGCTTTATTCGCCCGCATATCGAGAAGAACAAACGTAAGATCGGCCTGTGCAACTAATACACCATCGCTGCGATAGATGCGGTGATGACACAGCGCACGGCGCTCACCTACCTCGACGATACCCGTCAGAACAGTCAGGTCATCGCCCTGAACGGCGGCGGCGCGGTAGTCAATATTAAGGTTCACCACCACAAATGCCCGCCCCGCCTGATGGAGCTCGCTAATCATCGCTGGGTGCTCATCAAAAAACGCCCAGCGCCCCTCCTCCATAAACTCAAGATAGCGTGCATTATTGACATGCCCGTAGCCGTCCAAGTGGTAGCCACGTACACGCAGCTGAACGCGAGAAGGTAATACCGACATAACAACTCCTTTTAATAAACACAAGCGCAAGCCAACAGGCTCATTAGCCACCACCTCAATCAAACACAGGTTTAAAACACATACAACTTATACCTAAGCGGCAAGATGCTGGCAGGAACGCCCCGCTTTCGACATAATGTGCCACCTTTTGGATAGGACTGGTGACATGTGGTTTAAGCACCTGCATTTATATCGCCTACATGGCGCCCCTGAGCTCGACAGTTCAACACTTGCCGACGCATTGCAAGCACATGCGGCCAAACCGCTCGGCAATGCGGATGCTCGCCGACTAGGCTGGACAGCACCAGCAGGCCGCCTTGGCGGCGGTCAACTGCTACATGAAATCCAGGGCCACCGACTGTTATCCGTACTGCGTCAAGAACGCCTGCTACCTGCCTCTGTTGTCAAAGAGGAAGTCGACGAGCAGGTCGCTGATATAGAAGCGCGCGAAGGTCGCAAGGTGACGCGCAAAGAGAAAACCGCGCTTAAAGAGCAGGTGACGGAAGCGCTTCTGCCTCGTGCCTTTGTACGCAGCCAAAAAATTGACCTTTGGTGGGACACACGACGCCACTTGATCGGCATCAATGCCAGCTCTCGTACCCGTGCTGAAGACTTGCTAGACCTGTTACGAGAAACCTTAGGCAGCCTCAAGGCAACGCCCTTGTCATCCCAAATACTGCCTATTCGTGCGATGACAACATGGCTTGGCGACCCTGCAAGTCGCCCGGCAGATTTACAGCTGGGTGACCAGGTGGAACTTAAAGCCAAAGGCGACGATGGCGTTCTCCGCGCTCGCCAGGTTGACCTGGATAGCGATGAGATACAGCAGCTACTTGAGAGCGGACGCCAGGCAAGCAAGCTCGCCATGAGCCTTGAAGGCCGATTAAGCTTCGTTCTGCATGATGACCTGGCTCTGAAATCGTTGCGTTTTGGTGATGCCTTGATTGAAGAGGCCGACCATGCTGACGACGGCGATGACGCTCTGGCCCGGCTTGAAACCGACTTTATTTTGATGGCCCAAGCGTTATCCAATGACGTTGTTCGTCTGATAGAGTGGCTGGGTGGTGAAAACAAGCAGGAACCTGCTGCCCCGTTAGGTAACTAAAGGGTTGATCGCGCTGCTATGAATTGTTCTTTATTGTTTATCATCCAACGGATCGCATGACTCATCACAACGACGCACCCAACGCACTGAACGCCGCTGACCCATGGGCGGATATACGCCCTTATACAGACAACGAAGTGGCCGATGTTCTCGCGCACCTGGCCCGCGATAGCGAGCTTCTTGATGCGCTTACTCGTTTTCGCCTTCCCCGCATGGCGCGCTGGGTTCCACCGCTTGCCCGAACGCTTGCAAGCCACGCGATACAGCGTGAAGTAAAAGGTGTGGCAACGGTGCGTGATTTTCAAATGCGCATCGCAAGCTACATGGATCGCATGATCCGCACCACCACCGACGCGTTTGAAGTGGCAGGCTTGGACAAGCTCGACCCAAATAGTGCTTATCTGTTTATTGGTAACCACCGGGATATTTCGCTCGACCCCGCGTTCGTTAACTATGCACTCTACCAGGCGGGCCGCGATACGGTGCGCATTGCCATTGGCGACAACCTGCTTAAAAAGCCCTATGTCACCGATCTAATGCGGCTCAATAAAAGCTTTATCGTCCCCAGAAGTGCGCGCGGAAAGCGTGCGATGCTGGCAGCGTACCAACAGCTTTCTGCTTATATTCGTTACTCAATTACCGATGACCAGCACTCCATCTGGATGGCTCAGCGTGAAGGCCGCGCCAAAAACGGCATTGACCGCACCGACCCCGCTATTATCAAGATGCTGACCATGGCCAAGCGTAATGCCGAGCGAGACATGATGTTTGGTGAAGCGGTAGCCGAACTCAAGCTGGTGCCTGTCTCGATTAGCTATGAATATGACCCTTGCGACGTGCAAAAAGCGCAGGAGCTACACGACGTGGCAACAGAAGGTAGCTATGCTAAAAGTGAATTTGAAGATATTCGCTCTATCGTTGCTGGCATTACCGGTGATAAAGGCAGAGTACAGCTGCGTTTTGGCTCCCCGGTAGGCGCCGATATGGCGACTCCCGATGAAGTAGCCGCAGAGATTGATCGTCAGGTTATCGGTGGTTACCGCCTCTTCCCAAGCCACTATTTAGCCCTGGAAGCACTCGGTGAAGCGCCGGAGTTAGTTGCCCGTAAAACCATCACTCGCCAGGACCGCGAACGCTTCCAGGCGCGAATGGCGGCGGTGCCGGAGAATCTGCGTCCTTACTGGCTGGCTCAGTATGCCAATCCGGTAAAACACAAAGCAGGCCGTTTAACGTTAACGTAGTAGGCTAAATCACCGGTCTAAACGTAGACAAGCCATACTCGCTGCACTAAAAATGCTATGGTCAATGCATGGACTGGCTTCGCTTGATAATCAGCTCAAGCGCCGCGTTAAGGAGACTCTTATGTCTGCATCAGAAATTCAAAAAACACGTATTATTAATGAACTGCGCGGTTTCATACGCAAACTGCTTCAAGATCCTGACATTCTTGGTCAGTCGCTGGTAATCGCGCGTCAGCAATTAAGCGAAGGCAGCAGCCCGGCTGTAATGGCGCGAATCGCCAATGAGATATCTGGCACTACCAGTGTCCACATTCCGGAAGATCCTGCCGAGCATTCAGAGGCTGACAAACTGTTTTTAGAGCTTTTAAAAGAGGTCGTGCAAGAAGAGCAAGCACTTTACTAACCACCCGACATCAAGACTGCACGCGCTTTAACGTCAATTTAAACGCCTGCATCGTACCTTGTTACCGGCCATCTGCCGGCTAACTTCGCCGTTTTATTGTTATCGTCTAACCGGAATTATCATTCACCATGTCTAACTCTGCCACGCGCAATATTCTGGTGACCAGCGCGCTCCCCTACGCTAACGGAGCGATCCACCTCGGTCACTTACTTGAATATATCCAAACCGATATCTGGGTACGTTTTCAGAAAAGCCGTGGCCAGCAGTGCTACTACGTTTGCGCCGACGACGCTCATGGTACGGCCATCATGCTGCGTGCCGAGCAGGAAGGTATTACGCCTGAAGCCTTGATTGACCGCGTCTCACGCGATCACCAGGAAGACTTCGCTCGCTTCAACGTTGACTTTGACAACTACCATTCCACGCATTCGGAAGAGAACCGGCACCTCAGTGAGGTTATCTATAAGCGTCTGCGTGATAAAGGCCATATCGCCACCCGCGATATAGAGCAGATGTACGACCCGCAAAAAGGCCTGTTCCTGGCGGACCGTTTCATCAAAGGCACCTGCCCGAAATGCGGCACCGACGACCAGTACGGTGATAATTGCGAAAAGTGTGGTGCCACTTACACCCCCGCTGACTTGATCAACCCGGTATCCGCCATTTCCGGCGCAATCCCGGAAGTACGCTCTTCAACCCATTACTTCTTTAAATTGCCGGACTTTGCCGAGTTCCTGCAGCGCTGGATCAACGATGGCCACGTACAGCCACAGATTCGTAACAAGCTGATGGAGTGGTTTGAATCAGGCTTTAACGAATGGGATATCTCCCGTGATGCGCCCTATTTCGGGTTTGAAATCCCCGACGCGCCGGGCAAATACTTTTATGTATGGCTTGATGCCCCTATCGGTTACTTAGCCAGCTTCAAGAATTTGTGTGACCGTGACGGCATTGATTTCGATAGCTACTGGAATAAAGACTCCAACGCCGAGGTCTATCACTTTATTGGGAAAGACATTGTCTATTTCCACGCACTTTTCTGGCCAGCCATGCTGCATGGCGCTGATTTACGCACGCCCACCGCGGTAAATTGCCACGGCTTTTTGACCGTAGATGGTGCCAAAATGTCGAAGTCGCGCGGCACCTTTATCAAGGCTTCGACCTATGCAGATTACTTGAATCCCGAGTATTTGCGCTATTACTTCGCGGCCAAGCTGACGTCCAAAGTGGATGACCTGGACCTCAACCTGGATGATTTTGCCGCGCGGGTTAATTCAGACCTCGTGGGTAAAGTGGTTAACATTGCCAGCCGCTGCGCCGGGTTCGTTAAAAAGTTAGGTGGCGGCACCCTTTCAGCGCACTGCGCCGAACCGCAGATGGTCGCCCGATTTATTGCCGCGGGCGATGACATTGCCGATGATTTTGAAGCACGCGAATTTAGCCGTGCCATGCGTAAAATCATGGAGCTGGCGGATGAAGCCAATACCTATATTGCTGAGAAAGAGCCTTGGGCGCTCGCTAAGCAAGATGGCCGTGACAAAGAAGTGCTCGAGATTTGTTCAGTCGGCATCAACCTCTTCCGCCAGCTGATGGTGTACTTGGCCCCCGTGGTGCCCACCATGGCCGCTCAGGCACAAGCCTTCTTGAAGCTTGATTCACTTAACTGGGAAAGCCGTCATAATGTGCTGGTTAATCATGAGGTGGAGAAATTCAAACCTCTTATGACCCGCGTAGAGCGTGACAAAATTGACGCCATGATTGAAGCCTCCAAGGAGGATCTGGTGGAAGAGCAAAAGCTTAAAGAAGCTCCCAAAGGGCCTCTAGCAGATGACCCCATTGCCGCCGAAATTAGCTTTGACGACTTTGCCAAGGTAGACCTGCGCATTGCCCGGATCACCAAGGCACAGTACGTAGAGGGCGCGGACAAGCTGCTGCAATTAACGCTGGATTTAGGCGGTGAAACCCGCAACGTTTTCTCCGGCATTCGCAGCGCCTATGCGCCTGAGGCGCTTGAGGGACGTCTTACCGTCATGGCAGCCAACCTTGCGCCGCGTAAAATGCGTTTTGGCCTTTCCGAAGGCATGGTGCTCGCCTCTGCCAATAAAGACGGCATTTATCTGCTTTCACCTGATGCTGGTGCCGAACCCGGCCAACGTGTAATGTAGCCGACCTTCAAGCACTTCCGGGGGTAGAGACGACCAAGCTCTACCCCCTTCTTACGTGGATTGCTTAATAAACCTGTTATAAGACTCTCCGTTTAGGCCTGATTATGCGTCGGCACTTCTCTCAATCACTGCGTTTTCAATTTTTAGTAGCGTTGAGTGGTGTGCTCTTGCTCGCACTATGCTCATTAGTCATGATGAGCACTGCCGATCAAGCGCTGTATAGTGCTAAAGCGGCAGGGCGCCATCAGGTCCAGATATTCACACCGCCTAACGCTGATTTTTCAGCTGTCAGTCACGATACGTCACTATGAGTGAGTTATTCATCATTTTGGTCAGCACCGCGCTGGTCAATAATTTTGTCTTGGTACAGTTTTTGGGGCTCTGTCCGTTTATGGGGGTTTCCAACAAACTGGAGTCCGCCATGGGAATGTCACTGGCAACGACGTTCGTATTAACCCTCGCCTCTGCAGCAAGCTACGTCGTTTATTATGGCTTGTTGGTGCCTTTGGATGTTACTTACCTGCGCACTATCAGCTTTATAGTGGTGATCGCCGCCGTCGTGCAATTCACCGAAATCATGGTGCGCCATTTAAGCCCGTTGCTACATCAAGTGCTGGGCATCTTTCTGCCCCTGATTACGACCAACTGTGCCGTACTGGGTGTTGCTCTGCTCTCGCTCAACCGTGAGCTTGGCTTTTTTCATACCACACTCTATGGGCTGGGGGCAGCGCTCGGCTTCTCGCTGGTATTGGTCCTGTTTGCCGCCATGCGCGAGCGCTTGGCTGGCGCGGATGTCCCCAGGCCTTTCAAAGGGGCCGCTATTGCCATGGTCACTGCCAGCCTTATGTCGCTCGCCTTTCTTGGTTTTTCTGGTTTAACTCAAGGGTAATTTTCTACCATGAGTGATGGTTTTTCTCTCTGGGGGATTGTCAGTTCAATTGGCATCTTGACGGGGCTTGGCATCGGTTTTGGCGCCCTACTGGGGGCGGTTAGTGAACGTTTTAAGGGGGACGAGCACCCTCTTGTTGAGCAAATTGATGCGCTGCTGCCCCAAACTCAGTGCGGCCAATGCGGCTACCCAGGTTGCCGCCCTTACGCCGAAGCGATTAATGAGGGCGACGCACTCAACAAGTGCCCGCCCGGTGGCGAGGCAACCATTCATGCCTTGGCAGACCTACTCGGCCGTGAACCCGAGCCACTTGATGGCGAGGCGCTCAGCGAAGCCAACGTGGCGTATATCCGCGAGGCCGAGTGCATTGGCTGCACCAAGTGCATTCAGGCGTGCCCAGTGGATGCCATTATTGGCGCGGCCAAACAGATGCACACCGTGATTGAAGATGAGTGCACAGGCTGTGACTTATGCGTTGACCCATGCCCGGTAGACTGTATCGACATGCTGCCCCGGAGCACGCCGCTTGGCCAGTGGCAGCCCGTTGTTTTACCCACTGGCGTCATTGCAAGCGACCGTACACCAGCAACAAGGGGGCCAGATGGCACACCCATTTGATTTCCCAGGCGGCATCTACCCACCGGAGCGAAAGGACCGTTCAACGCAATCACCGTTGCGACGTGCCCCGTTACCGTCGCAGGTCATCCTTCCGCTGTGCCAGCATAGCGGCCGCCCCGCCACCCCCTGTGTGGCCCGGGGCGATCATGTTCGCGTTGGCAGCCTGATCGCCAAGCGCGATGGTTTGATATCCGCAGATATCCACGCGACAGTGAGTGGCACGGTTAGCCAAGTAGATAGCGACGTTATTCACTTAGACAGCGATGGCCAGGATACCTGGCAATATCTCCCCCCGCTTGATTGGCGCAAGACGGATGCGCCTACGCTGCTTACGCGGCTGGATGACAGCGGTGTGGTCGGGTTAGGTGGTGCCGGTTTCCCGACCCATATCAAGGCTCGCGTGATTGAGCGCCATGCTATCGACACGCTGGTGATTAACGCCGCCGAATGCGAGCCTTACATTACGGCCGATGACCTCACATTACGGAATTATCCAGGCGACGTGCTGGAAGGCGCACAGCTCATCGCTGCCTTATGCGGTGCCCAGCAGATCATCATCGGGATTGAAGATAATAAGCCCGAGGCCATTACCGCCTTGGAGCATGTCCTTCCAGACAGCCAGCCAGCCCGCGTGACGCTGGCCGTTATCCCTACTCGTTATCCAAGTGGTAACGAGCGACAGTTAATTAAAAAGCTGTTGAACCGAACAGTACCCAGCCAAGGCCTACCGGCAGATGTTGGGGTGCTTTGCCACAACCCCGGCACGCTACTGGCAGCACTTCATGCAGTGCGTGATGGCCAACCGCTGGTTGAGCGCGTGGTGACGCTTACCGGAGAAGCGATTAACCAACCGGGCAACTACTGGGTGCGCTTAGGAACATCCATTGAGAACCTGCTGGTTCATGCAGGCCTTGATGCCAAGCTTGGTCGCGTTGTTCAGGGCGGCCCGATGATGGGCAGCTCGCTTGAGTCGCTCACAGCGCCCGTGATCAAAACGACTAACTGCCTGATTGCGGCAACGCCTGACGAACTGCCGTCTGCGTCGAGGGAATCCCCTTGTATCCGCTGCGGTGCGTGTGAAAGCGTATGTCCCGCCCAGCTGCTTCCTCAGCAGTTGCACTGGTACGCCCGCGCCCAGGACGACGACAAGCTAACGAGCCATCACCTGTTTGACTGCATCGAATGTGGCGCCTGTAGCTATGTTTGCCCTAGCCATATTTCGCTGGTCGATGATTACCGCGACGCCAAACGTCGCCTTCGCTACCAACAAATTGAAGCAGCCAAGGCCGAACATGCCAAGCATCGCTTCGAGTTTCGCCAGGCACGCCTGGCCCGAGAAGAGACAGAAAAACAGGCACGCCGCCAGGCCCGGCTAGCGCACAACAAGCCCACCGACGGCAACGCCAGTAACGAGAGCACCAACGCGCCTCCAGCCGACTTGCGCAGCCTGCGTATTGCCCAAACGGCGGCCAAGGCAGCGGTTAGAAAAGCCGAAAAAGTGCTCGCACGGGCAGCCCAGCAAGAGCCTCAGCACTCCCATGAAGACCTGGAAACGCTGCTGGCGACCGCCCAGGAAAATCTTAAGGCCGCCGATTTGCAGCTGGCGCAAGCGCGTGAAAGTGCTAAAGCACCTACCGCGGAGGACACCCCATGAGTATGTTTCACGCATCACAAGTAAGCGCCTCCTCTGCCAAGTCAACAACACCAGCAACGGCGTTATTAATGCGCTGGGTGGTGGTCGCCACACTGCCTGGCGTGTTGGCCATGACGTATTACTTTGGGTTGGGCGTACTCAGCAATATTGCCTTGGCGGCCATTATAGGCGTCCTTTTAGAGGCGGGCATGCTGCACCTTCGCAGCCGCCCCATCGCGCCAGCCTTAACGGATACCAGCGCCCTACTTACTGGCGTACTGCTGGGTGCCTCGCTCCCTCCGGCAAGCCCTTGGTGGCTAATTGGGGTCGGCATGATAGCCGCGGTAGTAATTGCCAAGCAGCTGTATGGCGGCCTCGGGCATAATCCGTTTAATCCGGCCATGGTGGGCTATGCACTATTGCTGGTCTCCTTCCCTACGTACATGACGCTGTGGGCGCCGCCTCAGCCACTCATTATCGATACGCTTTGGGCGCAAATTCTTGGGACACTGCCTACGTCACAGCTTGATGCGCTTAGCGGTGCAACGCCATTGGATGCGTTCAAACATACAGCCGAAGGGCTCTCTGCCGAGCAGTTCTGGTTAAGCGCGCCGCTACCCGAACAAACGCTTGCTGCCTGGTACAGCATCAGCCTGGCCTGGCTTGCGGGCGGGGTACTGCTGCTGTTTAAACGGATTATTAGTTGGCACATCCCCATCGCCCTGTTAGGTAGCCTGGTAGCGCTGGCAACGCTGTTTCATCTACTTGATCCTAACCGTTTTGCATCGCCTCTTTTTCACCTGCTAACCGGTGCGGCGCTGTTTGGGGCTTTCTTTATTGCCACCGACCCGGTATCCGCGGCGACCAGCCAGCGCGGAAAATTGCTGTACGGCATAGGCATGGGGGTGCTGATCATGGTGATTCGCAACCTGGGGGGCTATCCGGATGCGGTGGCTTTTGCCGTTTTGTTGATGAACCTGTGCGTCCCATTGATTGACCTGTACACCGTGCCCCGCCCTCAAGGCCACTCAAAAGGCGCGCCAGGAGCATTACGATGACGTCCATTATCGCCATGCGGCGTGGCGCTTTAACGCTGGGTATCTTCGCGCTCGTTACGGCAGGCAGCGTCGCGGTTACCCGGGCCTTGACCTCTGAACGTATTACCCAGCATCAGCAAACCTACCAGCTCCGCCAGCTGCAAGCGGTACTGCCTCAAGCATTAGCTGATACACCGGCGGATCAAGTGCTAAACAATGCCTTCAACTTACCCAATGCCGCCGCTCTGGGCCACCGAACGCCAGTGACAGGCTGGCAAATCAGCCGTGGGGATCACTGCGTTACTGTTCTGCCAGTGATTACGCGCCAGGGTTACAGTGGAGAAATTGATTTACTGGTAGGGATAGATGAGCAGCAGCGTATTAGCGGTGTGCGCGTGACCTACCATCAGGAGACCCCAGGCCTCGGTGACAAGATTGAGCGCCAGCGCAGCGACTGGATTACCCGCTTTAACGGATTAAGTCTTAATGAACTGCCACCAAGTGCCTGGGCCGTTAAAAAAGAGGGTGGCCAGTTTGATGGTTTTACCGGCGCAACCATTACTCCTCGCGCGGTTATTGAGGCCGTTCATAACGCTTTACAGTACGCCGCCAATACGCAGCTACCGGGTAACATTGAGGAGCCGATTCGATGAGCCAATGGCAAACGCTGACCCGTGACGGGCTTTGGACCAATAATCCGGCATTAGTACAGTTGCTGGGGCTGTGTCCACTACTGGCCGTCAGCACCACCGTGGTTAACTCGCTAGGGTTAGCCATCGCCACCCTGTTTGTCATGGTAGGTGCCAGCACCGCCGTATCACTGGTGCGTCACCAGGTACCGAATGCCGTTCGGCTTCCAGCCTTTGTCATGATCATCGCAGCGTTTGTGACCTGTGCTGAGCTACTGATGGCCGCCTATGCCTACCCGCTCTATCAACTGCTGGGTATTTTTATTCCGCTCATTGTCACCAACTGCGCCATTTTAGGGCGTGCCGATGCGTTCGCCTCCCGCCAACCGGTAGGACTTGCAGCGCTTGACGGCCTGATGATGGGCATTGGTTTCGGTAGCGTTTTAGTACTGCTTGGCGGGCTGCGTGAGCTATTGGGCCAAGGCACGCTATTTAGTGATATGGCGCTACTGCTTGGTCCTATCGCGGCCAATTGGCAACTCACCCTGGTAGACGACTATCAATTTCTGTTTTTCGTGCTGCCGCCTGGCGCATTTTTTGTGGCCGGGATGCTGATCGCGCTAAAAAACGTGATAGACCAGCGACGCGCCGCACGTGCCTTGCCTTCAGCGGCCACCCCACGAACAGAGCGCCGCGTCCGGGTCACCGGCATCATCAAGTAACCGTAGAGACACGCTATGAATGCCCAAAAGCGTCATGAAATTTTTGCTCGCCTTCAAGCAGCAGACCCGCACCCGACAACAGAGCTCAACTGGACTACCCCCTTTGAGCTGCTTGCGGCGGTTTTACTTTCCGCACAAGCCACCGATGTCGGCGTCAATAAAGCCACCGCACGGCTCTACCCCGTTGCCAATACGCCCCAGGCTATTATTGACTTGGGGATTGATCAGCTTAAAGCGCATATCAAGACCATCGGCCTGTATAACACCAAAGCAGAGAACTTGATGAAGACCTGCCATATTCTGGTCAACCAGCACGGCGGCGTCGTGCCCGACACGCGTAGTGCGTTAGAAGCACTGCCAGGGGTTGGGCGTAAAACCGCCAATGTAATTCTGAATACGGCGTTCGGGCAGCCAACCATTGCCGTCGATACGCATATCTTTCGTGTATCGAACCGTACCGGCATCGCCAAAGGCAAAAATGTCGTTGAAGTCGAGCAGAAGTTAATACGCCATGTGCCCAGGGAGTTTAAGCAGGATGCTCACCACTGGTTGATTCTCCACGGTCGATACACCTGCATTGCGCGCAAACCTCGTTGCGGAAGCTGTATTATAGAAGACCTGTGCGAGTACCCCGACAAAATCGAACTCGCCTAGCTTACGTTAACAGGAGACTCCTATGCCGATGCCTGCCACTTTGCTACATGACCAACCCATTGAGCAGCGTATTGACGCGTTATTTGCGCTCTCCCGTCAGCACGCTGACCACTTTGGCAGTGCAGGCGCCTGGCTTTCACGCCAACGCTACCTGGCGCAACACCCTACGTCGATTGTGGTTATGAAATGTATGGATGGGCGTATTCATATCCCACACGCCACCCGCACACCGCTCGGCATTATTACCCCATTTCGTAACCTTGGCGGGATTTTCGATTTGGGTTGGCCATATTTGGGTGAGCTACTTACCGACACCGTTATTGAAGCCACCAACGCGGGGCGAGCCACGCTTTTATTGATTACTTACCACTTTTCCGAGGGCAACCCGGCGCGAGGATGCGCCGGATTCGCTTGCGACACCCAAGCCGCCAAAGCACACGCGCATACGATTGCCCACCAGGCTGGTCAGCTATTTGGTGAAGACCATCAGCAGGTGTACCCGTTAGTGTGTGGCTTTGAAACGGATAGCGACGCTCTCATCCTTCACGGTCAGGACGACGCAGTATTGGATGTGCGCGAATGGATTGGGCAGCCTATAGAAGCGCTCACCGCGCATCTACAGGCTATTTTCCCTGATATGCCTGCGGACATACGCCGGGATTTACTGCCTTTATTGAAAGGTAACTTGGCGCATGTCAATGATCTTCAGGGCGTTGAACGCGAACTGGATATCGAGCATCGTGAGTGGGCAATTTGTATTGGGCGTGGGTTCGACTTTTTGCACTTGCCTAATACAGCACTGATTATTGGGCCTTACGGGCCCGACCTGGCTGAACCGATTGGTACGGCCGCCACGATTATTGAAGCCAATATGCAGGCTGGCAAGATCCCCGATGATGGTTTTATGCTGCTTGCCTCAACACCGTATCAGCATAGCGGCGTGGATCGTGCCCGGGCGATGCTGAAGTCGCGTTTTTTATCCGAGTTCGCCGAGCACGTCATTCGGCGGGAGCATCCGCACCTTGCCCAAAAAATGCGCCGCCATACGGCTGTCGTTCACTGGCCAACCCGACGGCTAGATTCCCTGGACTAGCGTGGTAGCGATAAGCCTGGCTGTAATAGTGCGCGGTACGCATCGCGCCAGGCGGGCCATTCCCAGGCCTGCGTGTTTATCTCCCCAGGCCGTGAATCGGGTGTGCTAAGCCACGCATGCAAACGCTTATAAAGGCCGTCTGGCGTACCATCATAACGGTAAGCATCTGGATATAGCTCAGGAAAACACAGCCTATCGGGCACTAGCGGTAATGCTCCGCGCTGGGCAGCTTCCATAATGGCCAAGCCCTGAAACTCATGCCAGGTCGTCGAGACTACAATCCCGGCGGTCGCCAACAGCTCGCGGTATTGCGGTTCCGACTGCGGGCCCCAAGCCACATTATGCGCAGCTAGTTTCTCCTGGGCGATATCAAAAATAGGCGGTGTTTGCCGAAAACGCTGACCCAATACGGCTAACTCAAACTCAATGCCCTTCTCGCTTAGCGCTATTAACGTATTGAAAAAGTCATCCGGATTTTTGTCATACTCCCAGCGATGGTTCCACACAATACGCCGTGAAACCCGACCATCAGTATGCGTTTCGGCCAGCGGTGAAATCGGTACGGGCAGTACGCGAGCACGTGAGCGTAATGCCTCAAGCGGCTTGGCCGCGGGCAGGTTTTCGGGCATTTTCTTTAAGAATGCCCGCACGCCGGTAAAAAACGAGTCGCGGTTATAGGCGGTGTTAAAAACAACGGTATCGGCGGCAAGCGCTGCATAGAGATTCACCATTTTTGCCTCTACCTGAGGCATCTGGTCACTCGATTCCGGATAGGCAAACTGGTTTTCGTGAAAATAGACAATTTTCCTGGCCCGGCCCAAATGAGGAAAAAGCCCCAGAAGCGTCGCCAAATCCACCATCGACGTTGCCAACACGACATCATAGGATTGGCTAAGTGTGTCATGCTCTTTTAGCCACCAGCTAAGCGGGTTACCGCGAATTCGCCAGGCAAAGTGACGCGGCGGTAAACTCAACGTTTGCCACGCCACTTCGGAAAGATTAGCCATTAAACTGTCTGCCCAGTAACGGTGGCTTACCGCTTCGTACGCCGAGAGTAGTAGAACGCGCATTAAAACCCTTGTCTTAAAACCTGGTATTAAAAAACTCGCTATTAAAAACCCTGGTGCTCCAGCTTATCAGCCAGCGATTCTAACACGTCGATCCCTTGTACATCGGTCGCTAACCACGGTAGCGTGGGTCGAGGAAGATGCTTGAACAGCGTATCAATGCGTTCGAGATAGGTGGCCTCCTGCGCGCGTCGTGCCTGCAAAAAGGCACCGTCCGCTTCTTTAGGTATCACCCGGTTAACCAGTACGCCCGCCACGTTAATATTAACCTCTTCCAAGGCGCTGACGGCTCGCTGTGTCTCAAGGATAGGCAGTCGCTCCGGCGTCATGACGAATAAAAAGCTGCACGCCTTGGCATCCTCTATACGACGCCGTGCCTGGTGAAACAGCCGCCGACGGTTGATTAGCGTTTCCGCCACCTCGCGGGTACGCTCATCCAGACCGGAAAGCGCATCTTCTGTGGGGTTATCAAAGGGAGTAGCCACATCCTGCCCACGTGATGGAGTGAGATGCTTAAGCACACCGCTCAATTCAGACGATTTGCGATTATGTGCCAGCAGTCCATCCGTCCAGGCCGCCATGGCTTCGGGCAGGGTTAAAAGGCGCAGCGTATGTCCAGTGGGCGCCGTATCGATAATCACCAAGTCATAAGGCGCATCGTCATCCAGAATCAGCCGCGCCAGCCGCTCAAGCAGGGCAGCTTCCTGAGTGCCAGGGGATTGACGCGTCAGGCGCATTTGCCGCTCTAGCTCCTGCATCATTTCAGGTGCGGCGAAGCGGCGCATTTGCTGGGTAACTCTATTTAAATGCGCCTCAACCTCACTATCAGGATCAATCTCCATGGCATCCAGATTAGGCAGCAAGCGACGCGGCGTATCGCCTAACGTTTGATCAAACACATCGCCCAGGCTATGGGCGGGGTCAGTTGAAACCACCAGCACGCGCTTGTTGCGTCTGGCCGCAAGAATTGCCAAAGAGGCCGCGACGGTTGTTTTACCCACGCCGCCTTTACCGCCTACCCACAGCAGGCGGCGGTTGAGAACTGATTGCATAGGTTACACCTGTCCATGGGCTTATTTAGGGGGCTAGCAACAGCGAAAATGGTCCAGCGGCGAATGCTCCATGCCCATTCGCGTATGCCAGTCATGAAAACGTTCAAGCAGCAGCGGCTGCAATTCCAGTGTGTAATAGGCGGCGGGGTTGGGTACACCCATCATTTCTGAAAAAACCAGCAGCATGAACAGGTCATCTTCATCACGGCGCGCCCGCGCAATCGCCCCACGATAGCGCGCGCTATAGACCTCTTCGGTAAAAAAGCGGGCCTGGCCTAGCCAGGCCCGCAACGTATCGCGCTTGGATAACAGCTTTTTAGTCGAGTCATCGCGCATTAGATGCCCTCTTTATTTAGTCACCTTGGGCTGCCATTTCGGCACGCGAGCGTTTAAGCGCCGCGGCACACTCCATCGCGACGAGAATGGCCGCCATCAGCACCACAATATCCATCACCAGCAGGAACATGTTGCCTTGGTCCCAGAAAGTGCGAAGCTGAATGAGTAATGCCAATATGGTCATTACCAGCAAAAAGCACAGGGGCGCCAGGGTGTACCACATGGGCCGCCGCAGACGTACCAGCATGACGGTAATAATCAGCAGCGTTAACCCGGCAAGCAGCTGGTTGGTGGTGCCAAAAAGCGGCCAGATAATCAAACCGCCAGAACCATCCGCACCACCTGCCCCGAATGCCAACAACAGGCAGGTTCCCACCGCCAGCCCTGTCGCAAGTGCCGGTTTTTTCATCCACGGCTGGTTATAAATATCACCCCACTCCTGGAAAATATAACGCTGCAAGCGTAAGCCAGTATCCATGGTGGTACCTGCAAAAAGCGCGGCCATGACCGTAAGCAGCGTCGCGGCAGTAGCCTCAGGCAGCCCAATACCGTTATGAATAATAAATGCGCCCCCTTCCACAAAGGCGTTAACGCCGCCCTGGCCAAAGGCGCTGTACATGGCCTGCCAATCGCCAAATGTCGCAAACCCTGCCGTCGCGGCCAAAATAGCCGCTAGTGCTAGCATCCCCTCGCCTACCGCCCCAAAGTAGCCCACGAACCGCGCATCGGTTTCTTTATTAAGCTGTTTGGACGTTGTACCTGAAGATACCAGCCCGTGGAAACCCGATATTGCCCCACAGGCAATCGTTACAAAAAGCAGCGGAATCATCGAAGGCGTGCCGGCAGGTACATTGTTGTTAAAGGCAGGCGCGACCAGCGTTGGGTTAAGCAGCACCAGCGCTCCATAAAGAATCAGCAGACCGATAAATAGCTGTAAACCATTGATATAGTCTCGTGGCTGCAGCAGCATCCATACGGGCAATAGCGAAGCAATGGCTGCATAGCCAAACAAAATCACAATCCAGATAGCGTTACCCGACAGTCCAGCGACTTCAGCAGGCATTTGAACAGGCACCATCGGGCCAATACCAATCAGCGCATAAAGAGCGATGACGCCTAATACTGATACCACAGCTAGGCTCAGTATCCGCCGGTAGATCAGTTGGCCAATGATCAGTGCCACAAAAATCGCCCCCCAAACCGGTACCACTGCACTAGGAAAGTTCATCATTAATCCGGCAATCACCACAGCAAACACGGCATTAACCATAAGCAGCACAAGGAAAATAACGATCATAAAAATGCTGCGTGCCCGTTTGCCGACTACATCGCCCGTTAAGGCGCCTACCGATTTGGCCTTATTGCGTACGCTGGCCCATATAGCGCCAAAATCGTGTACACCGGCAAAAAAGATGGTGCCGAACACCACCCATAAAAAAGCAGGTGCCCAGCCCCATATCACCGCAATGGCAGGGCCTACTATGGGTGCCGCTCCCGCTACTGAGGTAAAGTGATGCCCCCAGAGCACAAAACGGTTGGTCGGCACATAGTCGATGCCATCCTCAAATTCATGGGCAGGGGTTTTGAAATCGGGGTCTAACTGATAGATCTTTTGAGCAATAAATTTAGAATACAACACGTATCCTAACGCCATTGCCCCAAGTCCGATTAACAGCAAGATAACAGCACTCATATGCGCGGCTCCTTTGGCAAGATTGTTCTTTATTATTAAAACCAAGGCACGTATAGGTTAGGTGTTTCTGTTTATATGTTGGTACGGCTTCTTGATTACGTCTATGTCTAAATCTCTTGAACACCGATTATTCACCCTAAAGTTGTAAACTGGTACCCGCACTCGCTTTCTATTCGGCCAAGGTCGTCTTGGCCTGCCTTGCATCGCTACCTACACTCGTAGTGAGTGAGATAAACGTTTTTAAACAACAACCAGTCGGTGGGCTCCATGACAAAAGTGCTAGTGGTCGATGATGAACCGAACATCGTCCTATCGATTGAATTTTTAATGGAGCAGGCAGGGTTTGATGTCATCAGCGCGCTGGATGGCGAACAAGCCCTTGAGTGTGTGGCGGCCAACGAACCAGATGTTGTGTTACTGGATATTAGCCTTCCCGGGATTAGCGGGTTTGATGTATTGGAAGCACTACGCAGCCATACCGTTACGGCACAGCTGCCGGTGATTATGCTCACCGCCCATGGCCGTGAAGCGGAGCGTGAAAAGGGCTTTGCGCTGGGCGCTAACGCCTATATTACCAAGCCATTTTCAACACAGGCGCTGGTTGAGAAAGTGCAAACCCTGCTGGGTGAGGAAACCTCATGACACCAAAGGCACTGCCTAAACGGCAGCGTTTGGTGGGTGCCTGGCTACTGCTTAGCGGCTTGAGCCTCTTGGGAGGGGCTTTATTTGCTGCTTGGCTGGAAAGCCAGTTGAACGTGCGTGGTGGCTACCGGCTTATCCTCTGGGCAGGTTGCTTTTCAGGCGGCATCACACTTTTCTTAGTGGGCTTGCTGCTTGAACGTCTGCTTTTTACGCCGCTACGCAGTCTGCAAGCACAGCTTGCCCGACTGGCCGCCAACCCTGATACCGAAGACACCTGGCCCCCGCAAGGCTGGCTGAAGGGCCTAGCACCTGATCTACGCCGTGTGCAAGAGAGCTGGCACTCGGACCGTCATTCATTGCATAAGGCCCGTGCCGAGGGCGCCCAAAGCGCAACCCGTATTCGTAAAGCGCTTGAGGCGCTGCTACAGGTGCTGGAAACGCCGCTTCTGCTTTACGATAAGCACCGCCGTTTAATGCTGTTCAACCAAGCGGCTGAGCGCTTTTTTGTGAATACGCAAGGCCTGGGCTTGGGTAAGCGTCTGGAAGCCCTATTGCCGCTTGCAAGTTTGCAACAACTCCTTGAGCAACTGCCCGCTAATGGCACTCCGCGTGAGCTTTTGGTGCCGTGTGATCAGCGCTGGTTAAAAGTCATTATCCGTCGGGTGCCTGAAAGCCAAGGTGAAACACTGATAACCTGCAGCGATGCCACGGCGGCCTGGGCCAGTGAACGGGGTGAGCGGGCCGATCTTGCACGTATGCTCACACCTCTGCGCCAACATACTGCAAGCCTGGTAACCGCGACGGATGCACTCAGCCAACTGCGTCAATCAGCGCATGAAAGTGGCTCGCTTGCTCAGCGGCTGGAGCAAGTAGTGCGTGAAGAGAGTAGCGCCCTAGGTGAAACAGTCGCCAACGTCAGTGAACTTGTTGAAGCCATGCAGCAACAGGGTGAGCGGCTTACCTCAATATGGTCCAATGACTTTTGGCAGATGCTGGATGATTATCTGGACCCTGCCCACCGCCTGATCACCCCCATTGGAATGCCAGTCTGGTTTAAAGGCGATGCCCCTGCATTGATGGCTCTTTTTGGATCGCTGGTTAAACACCTGAGTGATTACATCACAGGTAGTGTATTTGAAGGCGAAGTGTCGCTTAGCCCTAAACACACCTACCTCGACCTTGTATGGAAGGGCAAACCGATACCCGAGAGCGAGCTTACCAAGTGGCTGATGCACCCCCTGAACACGCTCCCCTTGAGCCCAAGTGCGGCGGATGTATTGCGCCAGCACGCAAGCGATGCCTGGAGCACGCAAGACACCGACGGCCAGCACGCACGCTTGCGGCTACCACTTCTTGGCGTGGCGCAAAATGCGGCTCCGCGCTCTGCGCCACCTCGGCCAGAATTTCATGATTTTGGTATCGCAGACTTGCCCTCTCCCGATACCACGCTCGCTAATTGCGCTCTGCGTAGCCTGGAACTGGTGATTTTTGATACCGAAACAACCGGGCTTGAGCTGCGCAGAGGCGATACGGTGATTAGCCTCGGCGCCTGTCGTATTGTGAATGGGCGCTTATTAGCCAGCGATGTGTTTGATCACTACGTTAATCCACACAAGCCGATTCCTGCCGCCAGTACCGCGATTCATGGCATCACAGATAGCGACGTTAACGAAGCCCCGCGCCTGGAACAGGTGCTACCACACTTTCGTGATTATATTGGAGAAGCTGTCCTGCTCGCCCATAACGCTTCGTTTGATATGCTCGCGATCAGTCAGAAAGGTGTGCTATTCGACATGCCCGTACTGGATACGTTATTAATCTCCCGTGCGCTTGATGAAGGGCTCGATGGCCATGACCTGGACAGCCTGGTAAAGCGGTATGGTTTGACACTGCCACCCGGCCTTCGCCATACGGCGCTGGGCGATGCTCGCGTAACTGGCGAGCTCTGGCTTGCACTATTGCCACGTTTGGAAGCACGCGGAATTACCACACTTGAGCAGCTACTCGCCTTACAAGCCAGTGCGTTTGATAAAGAGGATGCCAGCGCCTCATGATGCCTTCAAATTCACGCTACCGAGAACGCTTGCTTGGACTAGTCACCCTGGCACTGATGCTTTTCTGTCCGCCACTGCTTCTAGTGATTGATCGCCTGCCCTCGGTAGGTATCGGTTGGCTACCCCTTTATCTTTTCTGCAGTTGGGCGTTCATCATTGGCCTGAGCGCGTGGCTGATGGAACCTACTAAAAGGCGATAATCATGCGAACGGATGCGCTGATACTAAGTGCGGTGTTCGGCTATTTAGGCCTGCTTTTTCTAGTAGCGGCCTGGGGCGACCGCCGGGCGGTGCAAGGCCGTTCGATTATTAACTCTCCAACGGTGTATGCACTTTCTATTGCCGTTTACTGTACGGCATGGACGTTCTACGGCAGTGTCGGGCGCGCGGCGCAGTTTGGCCCAAGTTTTTTACTTATCTATTTAGGGCCAACGCTTGCGATGATGCTATCGCCTTTTATCATCCGCAAAATGGTGCGCATTGCTGCACGCCAACGGCTCACCTCCATTGCTGACTTTATTAGCGCCCGCTATGGCAAAAGTGCCAGTCTTGGCGCGCTGGTGGCGCTCATATCGCTGATTACCATTACGCCGTATATAGCCCTACAGCTAAAGGCCATTACGGTGAGCCATGCGGTACTCATTAGCTACCCACAAAGCGCTGAGTCGATTCTCTATAACGAGCGTTTCTGGATGGACCGCTCCTTGTGGGTTGCTTTGGTACTGGCCGTTTTTATTATTTTATTCGGCACACGCCACCTAGATGCCAGCGAGCGTCATGAAGGCATGGTAGCGGCTATTGCGCTGGAGTCTATTGTCAAACTGGTGGCTTTTCTAGCGGTGGGGATTTTTGTTGTCTTTATCCTGTTTGAGGGGCCAGGTTCGCTGTTTACTCAGGTCGCCCAAACGCCTGCTTTAAGCCAATTAATGCACCTGGAAAGCGTTCCAGGTGGAGCAACCGGCTGGGTAGGCATGTTGGTCCTTGCCTTTCTGGCGTTCCTAACCCTACCACGTCAGTTCCAGGTGCTGGTGGTTGAAAATATCGATGAGCGCCATCTTGCCAGGGCCAGTTGGCTATTCCCCCTGTATTTACTCCTGATCAACCTATTTGTGATCCCTATTGCCCTGGCCGGTTTACTGCTCGATGCGGGAGACCCAGACAGCTTTGTGCTGACCCTGCCGCTTTCTGCGGGGCTTGAAGGGCTTCCCCTGCTGGTCTTTATTGGCGGGCTTTCTGCGGCAACGGGCATGGTCATTGTTGAAACCATTGCGCTCTCCACTATGGTCAGCAACCAACTGATCATGCCGCTCTTGCTACGTTTCAAGGCGCTGCATACAGACAGTAAAGGCGGGCTTGCCCGGTGGCTTTTAAGAATACGCCGGGTCGCCATCGTACTTATCTTGCTACTCGGCTATCTCTACCACGCGCTCATCGGCGACTCCTACAGTTTAGTTACCATCGGCCTGGTATCTTTCGTCGGCGCGGCACAGTTCGCACCGGCCCTGCTAATTGGCCTTTATTGGCGTGGCGCCACCCGGCTGGGGGCAGTGTATGGCTTAATCGGTGGATTCTTCATGTGGAGTTACACCCTGCTCTTGCCTGGGTTTGCTCAGTCCGGATGGCTGGATAGCGCACTACTCACCGAAGGCCCTTGGGGTATTGGCTGGCTGACGCCCTATGCGCTTTTTGGGTTGGAAGGATGGGATATTTATACGCACTCCCTTCTCTGGAGCATGTTTGTCAACGCAGGTCTGTTAGTGAGCATTTCACTGTTTACGCGCTCCACCCCGCTTGAACAAACCCAGGCCGCCCTGTTTACCGAGGCGCTGCACCCCAACCTGCCCACCACTTCGCTTCAACGTGGCCAAACAACGCAAGGTGCTCTGCATGAGCTATTGGTGCGCTACTTAGGGCTTAAAGCGGCGCAGCAGGTTTTTTCAACGCACACCCAAACCCTTAGCACATTGCAAAAAGACCAGCCTGCCGCTGATGAACTTATCATGCGCGCAGAACAGGCCTTGGCAGGCTCACTGGGTAATGCGTCAGCGCGCGTATTGATCAACTCGGTGGTTCGCGGTGAAGCACTCGATATTGAGTCATTGCTCAGCATGCTGGACATCACCACGCAAACGCTGGAGTACAACCGTCGTTTAAAACAAAAATCGGATGAGCTGACGCGAATCGGCAAGGATTTACAAAGCGCCAATGATCGACTCCGTGAACTGGACCGTTTAAAGGATGAGTTTGTAGCGATGGTGAGTCATGAGCTGCGCACCCCGCTCACCTCCATTCGCGCATTTGCAGAAATCCTGTCAGGTTCTCAGGCCGTTCCCGAGGAAAAGCGACAGCACTTTTTGCACGTCATGGTACTTGAGAGCCAACGCCTTTCACGGCTGATTGATGAAATTCTGGATCTTGCTCGCCTGGAGAGCGGCCGTATGACGTTTGATGCAAAAACGCTGGATCTAGCAGCGCTTACCGACCATAGCCTTGAAGCGATTGCGCGACTACAAGAGCAACGTAATGTCCACCTTGAAATCACTATTTTAGAACGACCCGCCAACGTTATTGGCGACCCGGACCGGCTGGAGCAAATTATTATCAATCTGCTGGATAACGCGAGCAAATTTGCCGACCCGGCAGACCCACACGTCTTGCTGCGCTTGTATAAACAGAATCAACACGTTTATTTATGCGTCGAAGATAATGGCGCAGGCATTGAGCCAAGCGTACGTGAACATGTATTCGAGAAATTCCACCAGCTACAGCCGGGCGATACATCCACCGGTGGTCGCCCTAAAGGCAGTGGTTTAGGCTTACCCATCAGCCGGGCAATTGCTGTTCACATGGGTGGCAGGCTTTGGGTAGAGGATGCCCAAATACTCAAGGGCGCCTGCTTTGTGTTGACACTACCAGAAGCAGAGCCTAACAAAGGCACGCCTGCGCCTTAGGCGCTTGGCGTTTGCTGGTTATCCGTCATTGTTGGCTCACTGCCCGCATGACGAGGGTCAGGCTTAAACATTTCATCGCCCACTTCATCAATAAAACGCTGTGCCTTGGTCACCATCATGGCATCGCAAGCATCGCGGCCAGGGAGCATATCGGAACGCTCAAAGCGAAGTTCACGCGGTTCACCATTGCTGTCAGCCTTGCTAATCCAACCGCTGACGCGGTATTGACCGCTCTGTTGATCGGGCTGAGAAACGATCGAATAGCCTTTGTATTCCACCGGTTCCGCGGCATTGGTGACCGCCTTAGTGGCCGACTTACTGCCGCCACCCAACAGTCCTGAAAAGAGCTTTTTAAACATACGGGCTCCTCGCGTTAGAAAAAAAGCGGCAGGAAAACCTGCCGCTTTTGATCGGAATTAGCTCTGCTGACGACCTTTGCCAGCGGCGATCCGTAAACGTAATGCATTCAGCTTGATAAAGCCTTCCGCGTCTTTCTGGTTGTAAGCACCGGCGTCATCTTCAAACGTTGCGATGGACTCGTCGAACAACGACTGCTCGGACTTACGTCCTACTACGGTGGCGTTACCTTTATAGAGCTTCATGCGCACAACGCCCGAGACGTTTGCCTGCGTCTCATCAATAGCGGCTTGCAGCATGCGGCGCTCGGGGCTCCACCAGTAGCCGTTGTAGATCACTTCTGCGTATTTCGGCATTAGCTGATCTTTGAGGTGGGCTTCTTCACGATCAAGTGTCAGCGATTCAATGGCACGGTGGGCGCGAAGCATGATGGTGCCGCCAGGTGTTTCGTAGCAGCCACGCGACTTCATGCCCACGTAACGGTTCTCTACGATATCCAGACGGCCAATGCCGTTATCACCACCTACTTTATTGAGCTTCTCAAGCACTTCGTGCGGCTTGTGCGCTTCGCCGTCGATGGCAACGATATCGCCTTTCTCGAACGTCAACTCAACATACGTAGGCTGATCCGGGGCGGCTTCAGGCGATACGCTCCAACGCCACATATCGTCCTCAGCTTCGGCCCACGGATCTTCCAAAATGCCGCCTTCGTAGGAGATATGCAGCAGGTTGGCGTCCATGGAGTACGGCGATTTCTTCTTCTTGCTGGAGAAATCGACCGGGATATTGTGCTCTTCGCAGTAAGCCATCAGCTTTTCACGAGACGTTAGATCCCACTCGCGCCACGGCGCAATCACTTTAACGCCAGGTTTCAGTGCGTAACCGCCCAGCTCAAAGCGCACCTGGTCGTTACCTTTACCGGTTGCACCGTGAGAGATAGCGTCGGCGCCGGTTTCATTGGCGATTTCGATCAACCGCTTGGCGATTAGCGGGCGTGCAATGGAGGTGCCCAGCAAATACTCGCCTTCATAAATGGTATTGGCACGGAACATGGGGAAGACATAGTCGCGTACAAACTCTTCGCGCAAATCTTCAATGTAAATTTCTTTAACACCCAGTGCCTGTGCCTTCGCGCGTGCCGGCTCGACTTCTTCGCCTTGACCGATGTCGGCAGTAAAGGTCACTACCTCGCAGTTGTAAGTTTCTTGCAACCACTTAACGATTACAGAGGTGTCCAGGCCGCCTGAATATGCCAGCACAACCTTTTTGACATCGGACATTCTTTGCTCCTTGTTTATAAAACCGTTTATAAAAACCACGTGTGTGAAACGACGCTCACCAGCGAATACGGCGCCTTTAAGCGCACAACGTATCAAAGTAAACGCCAAGTATAGCGTTCTCTATGGCTAGCGAATACCGTCAGCGACGCCTTATACAGAAAGCTGCTAGAATCACACCATCCAGGAGGCGGCTTACCGCCCATTTTTGACGATTACTCGCTGTACTAAGGAGAGCTGCATGAGCGAGGCAATTGCCCGCGAATTAATGGCCCAACGTTTTCGCAGTTATCTGCCGGTTGTCATTGATTTAGAAACGGGCGGCTTCAATGCCCACAGTGATGCCGTGCTTGAAATTGCAGCCGTCACGCTCACCATGGACCCGGAAGGAAACCTACTGCCTGATGCGACCTACGCTTATCACATTCAACCCTTTGAGGGGGCCAATGTTGAACAGTCAGCGCTGGACTTTACCGGTATCAATCTAGATGACCCACTACGCCGCCAGGTAGCGCTCAGCGAAACAGAAGCGCTGGGTGAAATTTTCCGCCCTATACGCAAATCTATAAAAGCCCACGGATGTTCGCGCGCCATTTTAGTCGGCCACAATGCGGCGTTTGATCAGGGGTTTCTTAACGCTGCTGCTAATCGCTGCAACGTTAAACGCAATCCGTTCCACCCTTTCTCAAGTTTTGACACCGCGACGCTGGCAGGCCTTGTTTACGGCCAAACCGTACTGGCCCGAGCCTGCCGTGCGGCCGGTATCGAATTTGACAATAAAGCAGCACACTCAGCACGCTACGATACCGAACGCACGGCGGAGTTATTCTGCGCCATGGTTAACCGTTATAAAGACCTGGGCGGATGGCGCCTGGCCCAACGAGAGCAGGACATGGACGACGGTGAATAACCCGTTGGCTGGATGCAGTGACGTGGGCTTTACGCTAAACTTCGCCACTTTACATGCACCGTTGATGAAGGCGTTCAACGCTTTCTGTGTGCTTTATTTTTTCGCTTTTCAAAAGATGAGACGTTTCAATGGCTCAGTATAATGCCTTTTACGCCCAGTCAGGCGGCGTTACCGCCGTTATTAACGCCAGCGCCTGCGGCGTTATCGAAGCATGCCGACAAGCTCCCGAACAAATTGGCAAGGTATACGCGGGCCATAACGGCATTATTGGCGCATTAACCGAAGACCTCATTGATGTTACTCAGGAAAGCGACGAAGCGATTGCCGCATTACGCTATACGCCCGGCGGTGCATTCGGTTCTTGCCGCTATAAGCTAAAAGATATCGATACCCATCGCACTCAGTACGAGCGTTTAATTGAGGTATTTAAGGCACATAACATCCGCTACTTCTTCTATAACGGTGGTGGCGACAGTGCCGACACTTGCCTGAAGATCTCTCAACTTTCAGAAAAGCTGGGCTATCCGCTAACCGCTATTCACGTGCCTAAAACCGTGGATAATGACCTGCCGATTACCGATAACAGCCCAGGTTTTGGTAGCGTTGCCAAATATATTGCCACCTCTACCCGTGAAGCCTCTCTCGATATCGCCTCCATGTGCGCAACATCTACCAAAGTCTTCGTGCTTGAAGTGATGGGGCGCCATGCTGGCTGGATTGCAGCGGCGGGCGGATTAGCCGGTGAAGGCGAAGGTGAACCGCCTCACTTGATTATTTTCCCCGAGATCGCCTTCAACCGTAAAGCCGTCATGGCGCGGGTTGAGGAAAGCGTGAAACAGAACGGCTACTGCGTCATCGTGGTATCAGAAGGCGCACGTTATGAAGACGGCACCTTCCTGGCCGATGCAGGCAATACCGATGCCTTTGGTCATCGCCAGTTGGGTGGTGTTGCGCCTACGCTTGCCGGCATGATCAAGCAAGACCTGGGCTACAAGTATCACTGGGCCGTCGCTGACTACTTACAGCGTGCAGCTCGCCACCTGGCCTCGAAAACAGACGTTGAACAAGCCTATGCGGTTGGCCGTGAAGCTGTGACGCTCGCGCTGGCAGGCAAGAACTCGATGATGCCCGCGATTCGCCGTATTTCTCAATCACCCTATCAGTGGGATGTTATTTCCGCGCCGTTGGCCCAGATTGCCAACCAGGAAAAGTTCATGCCGCGCGATTTTATCAGCGAAAGCGGCTTTGCGATTACCCAGGCATGCCGTGATTACCTCTCACCGTTGATTCAAGGCGAAGACTTCCCGCCCTTTGAGAACGGCTTGCCCAAAGTGGCTAAGCTGAAACTTGCTAAAGTGGACCAAAAACTCCCCACGTTTACGCTATAAGGCGCCACCCCTTTCGGGGTTGCCAACGGCGGTAACCAAAACGGGCGATGATTATCTCATCGCCCGTTTTTTAGCTAGCACATCACCTTAATAGCCACGAAAGTACCAATAGCAGCAGCAACACACCGGCGACGCCTTGCCAGAAATGACGACGTGGCTCCTGGCGAGTGTCCTCTTGAACAGGTAAACGGCCTAGCGGAACTCGCAGTGCATGCAGAAACTCTGACTGACGCCTAAAGCGCAGCGCACGCTGTGGGTCCAATGCACGCCGTAAGGCATCATCCAGCTCTTGGGTAATTTCCGGGTTATGAGTTCGCGAGCTGCGATAGCTAAGTTCTTCTAAATCCGTATGACTGCGCAACTTGTTCGGGGTAAGTTGGTAAGGTAGCTCTCCGGTTAACAGCCAGTAGACGGTTGAAGCGAGGGAGTACTGATCGCTGCGGCGGCCAATGCTATCTTCCAATGCATACTCAGGCGCGGTGTGTTCGTTAAAACCAATTTGGCGCAACAGCTCACCTGAATGCCGGTGACCATCCACCTCACGCATATGGCACGCGCTAAAATCGTTGAGCATCAACTTACCGTGGCTATCAATTAAAATATTATCCGGCGTAATCTGCTGATGAATAATGTCGCGGTGGTGCAGCGCCTGCACGGCCTTACCCAGCTGGTTTGCGATATCCAAGCGCTGGACAAGGCTGGCCTGAGGATGCCGCTCGGCCCACTGGCGCAACGTGTCCCCTTCAACATGCTGCATCAAGTAGTAAAGATAGCGGCGTGGTCTTGAGGGCTTTACGACCTTAGCGATAAAAGGCGAATTAACCCGCTCAACGATCCACTGCTGAAGCAGGAAATGCTCCAGATAGGCATTACGGAGCGATAGCTCAGGGCTTGGCGCCTTCATTGCCATTTCACGCTCGGTATGCACGTCTCTTACCCGATAGACACGAGACTGCGCATTACGCGACAGCACTTCTATTACTTCCAACCCATCAAGCCGCTCGCCTGGCGCAAGTTCAGGCGGAATCGGCAAATCACCGTAAATCAGCCCCGGGTCGTCCGGTGACTCTTCCGGCAACTCATCAATACGCACCAATTGAAAGCAAAATTGATCCCCTCCGTAGCCTCGCTCTTGAGCGCGCTGCTTAGCTTCACTGGCCAGGCGTTCGCAAGCCGCATCCAGGTCACTGGCATCCTGGCGAATCAAGCGTACGTAGTCAGAAGGCAACAGCGTACCGCGCACGCCACGCGTGGTGAACAGAAAAATATCGCCCTGTTTAAGGCCCAAATGGGTATAGTCGATGTCCACACTGCCATCCATTCCCAGCGCCCGGGACGGATAGTGGTAGCCGCCAATATCGGTCACATGGTCTCGCGTTAGCTGTTCAAACTCAGCGCCCCGTAAGCGAAATACCAGCGTGTCCCCCATATGAAACAGGTGCGCTTCGCACTTACGAAAGACAACCACCGACATTGAGGAAACAAAGCCACCCTCTTTTACATGCTGGCTTTGGCTGTAGCACCAGCTATTGAGTGCACGTAGCACGCGTGTTGCTGACGTTTTAGTGTCCCAATGGTCAGGTGTAGAAAAGTAATCCGCTAAAAAGCCACGCACACTTAAATCACCCGCCTGTTTGGCCAGCGTATTGCGTGACACAGAGTCGCTAATAACGGCGCAGCCCCCTTTGACCTTTAATAGCGGTGCATCAGGGAAACGCACCGACATGGAGCTGCGATGCAAACGTCGGTCAGGCGCAACAAACGCTTGACCATAACTGATCAGCAACTGGGCATGCCCCACTCATCCTCCTTGGCGAACCGCTCAACAGAATTTCATGACAGAATTTCATGACAAAACTTCATGGTCGCTATAATACACGCAACGGCTTTACTGCGATGCCCACCAAACGTCGCGACCACTGCGATAAAAGCAAATTACCGCTACCATTAAGCGATAGCGTCGGCGCTGCGCCCATGTTGCATTGGCAATCGCCCAGCCATCTTCGTATAATTCCCGACTATTCGTGCAACGCATCAATTGCTTAGCCACTGCAACACCCAAGAACTTCTAAGGACTCAACGATGAACTTCGATAACATCCCAGCCGGAAAGGATTTGCCGAACGATATTTACGTGGCGATCGAGATTCCTGCGAACCACTCGCCTATCAAATACGAAATTGATAAGGATATGGGCGCACTATTGGTTGATCGTTTTATGGCGACCCCAATGTTCTACCCCGCCAACTACGGCTTTATTCCCCATACGCTGGCTGATGATGGCGATGCACTCGACGCCTTAGTAGTAACACCGCACCCGGTAGCGCCTGGCAGCATTATTCGTGCGCGCCCCATCGGCATCCTGAACATGACCGATGAAGCAGGTGAAGATGCCAAGCTGGTATGCGTACCACACCCCAAACTCAGCACGCTTTATGATGACGTACAGGAAGTTACCGACCTACCCGAGCTTCTGCGTCAGCAAATCGCCCACTTCTTTGAAAACTACAAAGACCTTGAAAAAGGTAAGTGGGTAAAAGTTGAGTCCTGGGAAGGCGTTGAAGCAGCGCGTAAAGCTATTGAAAAATCAGCGGCCGCTTACCAAAAGGCGTAAGTGAACTAAACGCGCTGTTTTGTCTCTATTAAGAAGGCCGCCAATAGGCGGCCTTCTTATTACACCCACTAGCCATTTTTTTATCACTGCGCGCGGATCTTTCACAAGCGCTACCAAGCGCTCGTTCCATATTATGCGCCATGTTAATGCGGGTGCTTTTCAGCCATATCGCCGTTAAGGATGTATCGTGTTATCCGTCAAACGATTAGGTTTATTCTGGCTACTCTGCTGGCTACCATTATTCGCCCACGCACAATGGTTTTCATCCAGCAGCAACGATCAGTTTCTGCCCGTAATGGAGGCATTTCAGCCTACCGCTTGGCACGATGGCGAAACACTTTATATCGGCATTCAAAGTGCTGAAGGCTATTACCTTTACCGACATCAGTTTGACGTTAAAAGCCAAACGCCTTCTGTGGCACTGGGTAGCCCTGCTCTACCCGAAGGCACCTTTACCAATGACGAATTTATGGGCGATGTCTACACCTTTCGCGACATACTGATGTTTGAGACACCGCTTGAACACGTTTATTCAGGCCCCATCGACATTGAGCTTACCTTTCAAGGCTGCGCCGATGCCGGGCTTTGCTACCCACCTGAACAGGTACCGCTACAGGCCGCTGAGTCACAGCCGCCTGCTCAATATGCCCAATGGTTAGCCGAAAACAGCCCCTCATCAACAGGCGTTGCCGCGCCGGCCCAAGCGGCGAGCAGCGCCGAGCCGGAAAACCTCAACGCTTCTCGTCAAGCGCTGAACACACCGCAAAGTGCCGACAGCCGCTTTAGCGCCTTGCTAAGCGAGGCAAGCCTGCCACTGGCCTTGGGGCTTTTCTTTATTGCCGGGCTGGGTTTAACATTTACGCCCTGCGTTTTACCCATGATTCCCATTCTTTCCTCGATCATCGTTGGTCAGAACCCGACTAAACCGCGTGCGTTTGTTCTTTCAGCAAGCTACGTATTGGGCATGGCAACGACCTACGCCGTTGTCGGTGTCTTAATGGGGCTCTTTGGGGCAGGCCTAAACTTGCAGGCCCGCCTTCAGTCGGCGCCTGTATTAATAGCGTTTGGGTTACTTTTCACGCTGTTTGCGCTCGCCATGTTTGGCGCCTTCGAGTTACGTTTCTCGTCACGCATGACCCACCGCATCGAGGCATGGCAAGCTCGGGCGCAACGCAGTGGCCCGGGAGGGCTCGCCCTGGCAGGCGCGCTTTCGGTACTGGTGGTATCGCCCTGCGTTACCGCGCCGCTTGCCGGTGCATTGGTCTTTATTTCCTCTACCGGCGACGCTGCTATTGGGGGCGCGGTTCTTTTTGCGCTGGGTCTTGGCATGGGGTTGCCGCTGCTACTGGTCGGCACGCTGGGCGTTACCCTACTGCCACGAACAGGCGCCTGGATGAACGGCGTTAAAACCGGCTTTGGTTTATTGCTGCTGGGTGTGGCCATTTGGATGATTGAGCGTCTTGTACCCGGGCCTGTAGGACTCCTGCTCTGGGCAGCACTGGCGATAGGCAGCGCGCTGGCGCTGGGCGCGTTACGTCTGAACCCACCGTCAGGTTGGTCGCGTGCGCGACAAACGCTGGGATTGATGCTGCTTGCCTGGGGGGTTGCCCTCGTTTTGGGCGCAGCTCAGGGCAATAATAACCCGCTTCAACCGCTGCGCTTTTCCCATAGTGCTACAGCCACTCAAGAAACGGCGCTTGATTTTGTAACCGTGGATAGCCTGGATGAACTACGCTCAGCTCTTGCTCAGGCAGACAGTGCCCATCAACCCGCCTTTGTCCATTTCACCGCTGACTGGTGTATTTCATGCAAAGTGATGGAGCGTGAAGTTTATCCAGACCCACGTGTTATTGAGGCGCTGGAAGGCTTCACGCTAATTGCCGTCGATGTCACCGATACGACCCCTGAAAGTAGACAGCTACTTAACCAGTACCAGCTTTTTGGGCCGCCCAGCCTGCTGTTCTTTGATCAAGGTGCAGAAATACGCCCAGCGCGGATCCAAGGGGAGGTCACCGCCAACGCGCTTGCAGAGCATCTTTCATCCTTAAAACAGTGGCTATTAAGCTAAAAGCCTGAACTTTATTTGTACCCTGGGGGCAATTGTTGAGTACCGATAACAGCATGCTCTTCGCTAAACGGTAAAGATAGCCATCAAGGCATACCGCGTTTTATGCCTCGGCTCTGCACTGGACTAGCGCTGGACATGTTCCGCTTTTTTCGGCAAACTCCGCCTCCACATTAGTTAAATGCTCGATTTTTAAGCTGTTAGAGGGGTAACGTTCACCATCATGCTGCGTTCTCTTCTTTTCTTAACTCGGTTTACTGCGCGCTAAATATTGCGATACTTAAGCGTTATCACTAGCGTGTTAGGCAGCAACCTTCATCTATCTACGGGGCCCAATATGGATATTCGCAAAGTAAAAAAACTGATCGAACTGCTCGAAGAATCCAACATTAGCGAAATTGAAATTCAGGAGGGCGAAGAGTCAGTACGCATCAGCCGTCATCCTAACGGTGCTACCTGGCAGCCCCAGCCAATGCCCCAGTATTCCCAACCTTTTGCAGCGCCTGCACCGGCTCCCGCAGCACCTACAGCGCCCAGCGTTGACGCGGAGCCTGCCAGCGCAAGCTTCCGCGGTGAAGCCGTTAACTCTCCGATGGTGGGCACCTTCTACCGCAGCCCGGCACCGGGTGCAAAATCGTTTGTTGAAGTAGGCGACACCGTTAAGCAAGGCGACACGGTATGTATCGTTGAAGCGATGAAAATGATGAATCAGATTGAAGCTGATCGCGACGGCGTGGTTGAAGCCATCCTGGTGGAAGATGGTGAGCCGGTGGAATTTGATCAACCCATGATCGTCCTCGCTTAATCTTTCACATCAACACGGGTGGACTCTCCCATGCTGGACAAGGTACTTATCGCGAACCGCGGCGAGATAGCCCTACGTATTCTACGGGCATGTAAAGAGCTGGGCATCAAAACCGTCGCCGTACACTCCAAGGCTGACCGCGAGCTGATGCACGTACGCTTGGCGGATGAGGCAGTGTGCATTGGCCCGGCCTCTTCGGCCCAGTCGTACTTGAATATTCCCGCGCTGATTAGCGCTGCCGAAGTGACCGACTCAAGCGCCATTCATCCCGGCTATGGCTTTTTGTCTGAAAATGCCAATTTTGCCGAGCAGGTTGAGCGCTCCGGCTTTACCTTTATTGGTCCGCGCGCTGAAACCATTCGCTTAATGGGCGACAAAGTGAGCGCCATTGAAGCCATGAAGAAGGCGGGCGTGCCTACCGTACCTGGCTCTGATGGCCCCTTGGGCGATGATGAGGCCGCAAGCCTGGCGGCTGGCGTGCGTATAGGCTATCCCGTTATTATCAAGGCAGCAGCTGGTGGCGGTGGTCGTGGCATGCGGGTCGTGCATTCAGAAGACCAGTTACTGTCCGCCATTAGCATTACCCAAAACGAAGCCCAGGCAGCGTTTGGCGATGGCACGGTTTACATGGAAAAATTCCTTGAGAAACCGCGCCATGTGGAAGTACAAGTTCTGGCCGATGGTCAGGGCAATGCGATCCACCTCTATGACCGCGACTGCTCTTTGCAACGCCGCCATCAAAAAGTACTTGAAGAAGCGCCTGCCCCCGGCCTCGACCCGAAAGCACGTGCCGACGTACTGGAAGCGTGCCGCCAGGCCTGTATTGAAATTAACTACCGCGGCGCCGGTACGTTCGAGTTCCTGTACGAAGATGGCAAGTTCTTCTTTATCGAGATGAACACACGTGTTCAGGTTGAGCATCCGGTAACGGAAATGGTCACCGGCGTGGATATCGTCAAAGAACAGCTGCGTATTGCGTCAGGCTTGCCACTGTCGATTCGCCAGGAAGACGTTAAGCTTAACGGCCACGCGTTTGAATGTCGGATCAACGCGGAAGACTCACGCACGTTCATGCCATCACCAGGCAAAGTGACGCTGTATCACGCCCCTGGCGGCTTGGGCGTGCGCATGGATTCTCACCTGTATACAGGCTATACCGTTCCGCCACACTACGACTCACTGATTGGCAAGCTGATCACCTGGGGCGAGGATCGTGAGATCGCGTTAACGCGCATGCGTAATGCGCTGGATGAGCTGCTGGTCGAAGGTATCAAAACCAATATTGACCTACAGAAAGACCTGGTGCGCGATAGCCAATTCCGCCAGGGCGGTGTCAACATTCACTATCTAGAAAAGAAACTTGCCGGCTAAACGCTCCATGTGCCAAGCAAGCATTTCATAGTGTTGCCGAGTAATACCCAACGGGGTGGCCAAGCCCACCCCGTTATCGATTATGCCTACCGCGGAGACTCCCCATGCCTTGGCTGCAACTCAAAGCCCACGTAGCGCCTGAACAGGCTGAACTTCTGGAAGAGCTACTGCTTGAAGAGGGAGCTACCGCCATTGGGCTTCAGGATGCCCATGATGACCCCGTCTTTGAGCCAGAACGCGGCACCACGCCGCTTTGGCAGGACACCATTCTGACCGGCCTGTACGATGATTTGGAGGGCGTGGAAAGCATGCTGGCCCGCATCGAAAGCGCTTGGGCGCAACAAATGCCCGATGAATCCTGCCCCACCATTGAGTATGAGCTGCTGGCCGACCGCGACTGGGAACGCGAGTGGATGGATGACTTCAAACCGCTCCAGATGGGCCAGCGCTTATGGATTGTTCCTAGCTGGCATACACCGCCTGAAGCAGGCGCGGTCAATCTAATTTTAGACCCAGGTTTAGCCTTCGGCACCGGCACTCATCCTACTACCGCACTGTGCCTTGAATGGCTTGATCAGTTAGCGGTTGATGGCACACTTGGCGAAAAGAACGTGCTGGATATTGGCTGTGGCTCGGGCATTCTCGCCATTGCCGCGCTTAAGCTAGGTGCTCAGCACGCCGATGGCACGGATATTGACCCTCAGGCGCTGCAGGCTAGCCGCGATAACGCCGAACGCAATCATATTGCAGAGCAAAATCTCGCGCTCTATTATCCGGAGCAGTTAACAGGCGGCCCTTACCCGATTGTCACTGCGAATATTTTAGCCGGCCCCTTGGTGGAGTTGGCGCCAACGATTGCAGGACATGTCGCGCCGAAGGGGCTTCTTGCGCTGTCAGGTATTCTTGCCAACCAGGCCCAGGACGTGCTTAAGGCCTACGAAGCAGAAGGCATAATGATGGATGAACCGGTTATTCGTGAAGGCTGGGTGAGACTAACAGGCCATCGACCCGGTTAATCTTCAAAACAGCCTTCATTCCGCTTCCGAGTAGGCGTATCATACGCCCCCCTGAACGCCTACTCGCTTATCCAGCAGCGCAAACTCCATGACATTAGCCACGCAACAATCGACATCTATCGGCCCTTACAGCTTGCCCAATCAGGTCATACTGGCGCCGATGGCAGGCGTGACCGACCGCCCTTTTCGCCAGCTTTGCCGGCGGCTGGGCGCTGGCTGGGTAGTAGGCGAAATGGTCACCTCAGACCCCAGCCTGTGGCATACCCGAAAGTCCCAACTGCGGATGGACCATACGGGTGAGCCCGACCCACGGGTCGTGCAAATTGCCGGTGGCGACGCCCAGATGCTTGCTCAGGCGGCACGCCTTAACGTCGAACTGGGCGCCCAGATTATCGATATCAATATGGGCTGCCCGGCAAAGAAGGTCTGCAACAAGGCGGCTGGCTCAGCGCTACTGCGCGATGAGGCCTTGGTAGCCGATATTTTAGATGCGGTGGTCAAGGCGGTGGATGTGCCGGTTACCTTGAAAATCCGTACCGGTTGGTGCGCCGAATCCAACAATGGCGTGAGAATTGCTCGATTGGCAGAAGATGCAGGCATTCAGGCGCTCGCCGTTCATGGCCGACATCGCGAACAGCGCTATACTGGTTGGGCAGAGTACGACACGATCGCCGATATCAAATCGTGTCTGTCCATCCCAGTGATTGCCAATGGTGATATTACAAGTCCTGAAAAAGCAGCCGATGTCCTACGCTATACCGGCGCGAATGCGGTAATGATTGGACGTGGCGCCCAGGGTAATCCTTGGATTTTCAAGCAAATAACCCATTATCTACAGCATGGCGAGCAGTTGGCTTTGCCAAACCTGGAGGAGCGTCGTCACGTGCTGGTCGGGCACGTAGCGGCGCTGCACGCCTTTTATGGCGACACAATGGGTGTACGCATTGCGCGCAAGCATATTGGCTGGTATCTCGAAAGTGATCTGCGCTTTTGCGATACAAAACGCCGCGAGCTAAAACAGCAATTCAATGCGCTGGCATCACCTGAAACACAATTTGATTGGATTAACGACGCCATGGCGTTTGACGCAGACAAGCGTCTATTAGCCAAAGGAACCCATGCTGCATGAACGAACGCGATCTTCTTTCTAGCGAGTTACCCTCGCGACTAGCGGGTACGCTCGCTGACCCAGCGGCAAGCGCCCCGCCGCAGCCGTTAAGAGAGGCCGTGGAGTCTGCCATGCGCCGCTACTTCGAGCATCTCGATGGCAGTCAGGCCACCGACCTGTACGCCATGGTGATGGCCGAAGTAGAAGCGCCGCTGCTGGCCTGCGTGCTGGAGCATACCGAAGGCAACCAGACACGCGCCGCTGATGTACTGGGATTAAACCGCGGTACACTGCGCAAGAAACTCAAGATTTACGGTCTTATCGAAGGTGACGCCCCATAACCATGGGGCGTTGTTGTTTTTATTGTTCCACTCTGCACACGAGCTTATTCATGGTTGATAGTACCGCTACTCCTGTTCGCCGCGCGCTGTTAAGCGTGTCCGATAAAACGGGTATTGTTGAGTTTGCCCGCAGCCTTACCGAGCGCGGCATTGAGCTACTGTCCACGGGCGGCACCTTCCGCTTGTTACAGGAAAACGCCATCCCGGTCACCGAAGTATCCGAACATACGGGCTTCCCTGAGATCATGGATGGCCGAGTGAAAACGCTGCATCCTAAAATTCACGGCGGTATTCTGGCGCGCCGTGGTCAAGATGACGCAGTAATGGCTGACAACGATATCACCCCGATTGATATGGTCGTGGTTAATCTCTACCCGTTTGCAGCCACTGTTGCCAAACCTGACTGCAGCCTGGAAGACGCCATCGAAAATATCGATATTGGCGGCCCCACCATGGTCCGTGCCTGCGCTAAAAACCACGCGTACACCACCATCGTCGTTAACGCCGACGACTACACGCGCGTGCTTGAAGAACTGGCCGCCAATGATGGCCAAGTGAGCACCGCCACACGCTTTGACCTTGCGGTTAAAGCGTTTGAGCACACCGCGGGCTACGACGGCGCTATTGCCGAGTACTTGGGCCGTAAAGTCAGCGAGAGCGATGCCACCTTCGCGCGTACCTTTAATCTTCAGTTGCATAAAAAGCAGGACATGCGCTACGGCGAAAATCCGCATCAGCAGGCCGCCTTTTACGTTGACCCTGCAGCATCTGAACCCAGTGTTGCGACAGCCACTATGCTGCAAGGCAAACCGCTTTCGTTTAACAATGTTGCCGATACCGATGCGGCTTTTGAGTGCGTCAAGGCGTTTGATGAAACGGCGTGCGTGATTGTTAAACACGCTAACCCCTGTGGCGTTGCCATCGGCGCTACGGCGCTTGAGGCTTATGACAAAGCGTTTGCAACCGACCCTACCAGTGCTTTCGGCGGCATTATTGCCTTCAACACACCGCTTGAAGCCGATACCGTGCGCGCAATTGTTGACCGTCAGTTTGTTGAGGTCATTATTGCACCCGGGGTGAGCGATGAGGCCGTTGCGATTATCGCTGAAAAGAAAAATGTCCGCCTACTGGATGTCAGCGCTCATTGGCCTGGCAACCTCCAGCCCGCCTTTGATTTCAAGCGGGTTAACGGAGGTTTGCTGGTACAAGAGCGTGACCAGGGCATGGTGACTCGCGACGAGCTTACTGTGGTCAGCGAGCGTGCACCTTCAGAACAGGAACTGCGCGATTTGGCGTTCGCATGGCGCGTTGCCAAATTCGTCAAATCCAATGCCATTGTGTATGCCAAAGCCGGCCAAACCATTGGCGTGGGCGCAGGCCAGATGAGTCGCGTGTACTCCGCTAAAATTGCGGGCATCAAAGCGGCCGACGAAAACCTTTCTGTACCTGGTTCCGTTATGGCGTCTGATGCCTTCTTCCCCTTCCGTGATGGTATTGATGCCGCCGCCGCTGCGGGCATTACCGCCGTTATTCAGCCTGGTGGTTCCATGCGCGACCAGGAAGTGATTGATGCTGCCAACGAAGCGGGCATTGCCATGGTCTTCACCGGAATGCGCCACTTCCGTCACTAAGCTGTGCTTTAGCGCTAGCACCATAAAAACCTCGCAAGCACTGCTTGCGAGGTTTTTTTATGAATATAACGCTCAGAATGCCTTAACCGACACTAGCCAAGGTCAATGCATAAATACTTGGTTTCCAGGTACTCCTCCAGCCCCTGATGACCACCTTCACGGCCAAGCCCTGACGCCTTGACACCACCAAACGGCGCCGACGCATTGGAAATAGCCCCGGTATTAATGCCCACCATGCCGTATTCAAGCGCGTCAGCCACGCGCCATACACGAGCAAGATCGCTGGAGTAGAAATAGGACGCCAGCCCATACTGCGTATCATTGGCCATTTCGATAGCGGTCTCTTCGTCGTCGAACGGGAACACCGCCGCTAGCGGGCCAAACGTCTCTTCCTGAGCAACCTTCATGCTGGCATCGGCAAAGCTGATTAACGTAGGCGTGAAGAAGTTACCGCCTAACGGATGCGGATGACCGCCCAGCAGCAACTCAGCACCTTTATCAATAGCGTCCTGAACGTGTTCACTGACTTTCTTGACCCCATTTTCATCAATGAGCGGGCCAATATTGTTGCCTGGCTGAGCACCATCGCCAACATGCAGCTCACTGTTCATGGCAACCGCGAGCTTTTCGCAAAACGCGTTAATCACACTGGACTGAACTAAAAACCGATTGGTGCAAATGCACGTTTGGCCTGCATTGCGGAACTTGGCTGCCATCGCGCCCTCAACGGCGGCATCAAGGTCAGCATCTTCAAAAACGATAAACGGCGCGTTTCCACCCAGCTCAAGCGATATTTTTTGTACATGCTGCGCCGCTTTTTCCATCAGCGTCCGGCCTACTTCCGTAGAGCCAGTAAAGGTGATTTTGCGCACCTTGGGCGACTGGGTTAGCGCTTCAGCAATGTCAGCGGCGCTGCCTGGCACCACATTAAAGACGCCGCGGGGTATCCCTGCTCGCTCAGCCAATAGCGCCAGCGCCGTTGCCGAGAAAGGCGTTTGGCTAGCGGGCTTAACGATAATGGTACAACCTGCTGCTAGCGCTGCACCTGCTTTACGCGTGATCATCGCTGCGGGGAAATTCCACGGAGTAATCGCTCCTACAACGCCCACCGGCTGCTTGGTTACCACAATACGCTGGTTGGCTTTTGCTGCAGGAATGGTCTCGCCATATACACGCCGCGCCTCTTCGGCAAACCAGCGCAGAAAGCTGGCGGCGTAAGCAATTTCGCCCTCAGCCTCTTTAACCGGTTTACCCTGCTCATAGGTCATCAGCAGTGCAAGGTCGTGCTGATGCTCAAGCATCAGATCATGCCACTTAAGCAACATGTCAGCCCGCTCTTGAGCGGTCAATGCCCGCCAGGCAGGCAAAGCGGCATCAGCCGCGTCAATGGCACGCTCGGTTTCAGCTTTACCTAATCGCGGCATATCCCCCACCGGTTTGCCTGTGGCGGGGTTAATAACGTTAATTTGTTCTCCACTTTCAGCCGCTACCCAACTGCCGTCGATATAGGCAAAGGGGCAATACAGCTGTGTCTCTTTTAGCGCTTCCATGACAGACTCCTGGCCAAAGGATGGCCCTGTGGGCTCATATTTACGCTTTCATGCTAAGACGAAACGGCGTATTTAACCAAGTGTTTGGCAAATATGGTCATCCTGGCCGTGGAGAAATTCGTTTAGTTAATAAGCGTTAGAAATTCCTGGCGCGTCGCGGGGTTGTCACGGAATCCACCCAGCATTACCGATGACGACATGCTCGAATTCTGCTTCTCAACACCGCGCATCATCATGCATAAATGGCGCGCCTCAACGACAACCGCTACTCCTTTCGCACCGGTTACCTGCTGGACGGCATCGGCAATTTCACGAGTCAGGCTTTCCTGAATCTGCATACGCCGCGCATACATATCAACGATGCGCGCAAATTTGGAAAGCCCTAATACCTTGCCATCAGGTAAGTAGGCAATATGGCACTTGCCAATAAACGGCAATAAGTGGTGCTCACACATTGAGTAAAGCTCAATGTTTTTTACTAACACCATTTCATCGGTCTTCGATTCAAACACCGCGCCGTTGATAATCTCTTCCAGCGACTGCTGATAGCCCGCGTTTAAAAACTGCATGGCTTTGGCTGCACGCTTTGGTGTATCCCGCAGCCCTTCGCGGTCCGGGTTTTCGCCAAGGGCGGTAATAATTTGGCGATAGTGCTGGGCGATATCGTCGGTCATAGTCATTCTCATTAAAGCGGTGCCCGCTCACTCGCTCGTTATTGCTTTATCAAGTAACCAGCACGCAAGCAAAACAACCTTACAAAACAATGCCCAAGCATACAGAAACCACTAAACGTACCAAAGGCGATTTATGCACTTATTTTAACGTACCTGGCCACTCGGTGGCAGCGTCGCAACGACTTTTAAGGCGCTGAACGTATAATTTTTACGACAACAGAGGGGTCAAAAGATCTATTAAGCTAACCAAACAGGACGCTCAAGCTGTAAACACTGCTGTTCTAACTGACGGATATGCTGATCCCAGTAGCCGCTATCTGCCATCCAGGGAAAAGCACGCGGAAACGCCGGATCGTCCCAGCGCGAAACCAACCAGGCGCTATGCCGAATCAAGCGATAAGCCCTTAGCGGCTCAATGAGCGACATCTGCTCATGAGGAAACGCTAGTGACTCCTCATAGCCTTCACTAATCTCACTTAGCTGCGCCCGCCAGCTATCCGGCTCATCAGTGGGCAGCAACATCCATATATCCTGTATGGCGGGCGCCATCGCACAGTCATCAAAATCGACCAGGGAAAAATGCTCATCTCGGCCCAATACGTTCCCTAAATGACAATCACCGTGGCAACGTATTAACGATGCTGGGTCCAACGCCTTGGGCGCCAACCGATGCTGCAGCTTTTGAATCACCGCGTCATACGCCCGAAGCTGAAACTTGTCGAGCCATTGGCTGCCCACAACGCGCTGCCGTGCCTCTTCTATACCGCTTTCCAGCTCCATGCGCGGGCGGTGTTGAAATACCTTGCGCTGCGATACGTTATGCAGCTGGCCTAACACTTCGCCCAGCGCAAAGAGGTGTTCAGGATTATCAAGCTCAGGCGCCTGGCCTGCACACTGGGGGAAAAGAGCAAAGCGAAACGCTGCGTAATGATGCAATGACTGCCCCGCGCTATTACGCCAGGGTGCGACAACCGACACCCCGGCCTCGCTTAATTCCTTTAAAAAATCATGCTCCTCTTGAATCGCAGCATCCGACCAGCGCTCGGGACGGTAAAACTTGATTACCCAGTGACGGGCATCATCATCACGAAACATCAATACACGGTTTTCATAACTGTTGAGCGCAAAAGGCTCGCCTGCGGGCCAAATATCAACCGATTCGGCCGCCGACATAACCGTGTCGGGCGAAAGCGCACTAAAAGGATGTGACATGGATCGCTCCTGCATAACGGGGCGCCTATCTTATCAACTATTGCATGGAAACGTTCTGACGAACGCCCCACTATCGATGCACTGAGCCTTTGCTTTTAGTACACCTTCTTCGGGGAACGCCTGGAGGAAAAGGGCACGAAGATAACAACACATAGCTTTAAACCGTGCAGTCTGGAGAAATTTACATGACAAAAGCAGGCTAATCTGATTTATGTATTTCTATATTTTGTGCCCAACTTAAGACACGTTTACGATCGCGCCTGCTATTCATACGATGTGTATCCACGTCACAAGGGTTGAGCTGTCGAGCGGGCTCAGCCGAAATATCAAGATGAAAATGGCGTGCGGCACCAACCGGCATGTCTTCTGAGCCATAGATGGCAATCACCCGAATTTCAAGCTGAGGTTTCTGCTGTTTAATGGTGTCTTCTTTTAAATCCCAGTGCTGAAGGAGCCGCTTCAGTATCCTGTCAAATGACTGAATATGAATGTAATCACCTGAATTAAGCGGGCCCTGGTGGGTACGGAAAGCGGCTTCATGCTCTTCATCGCCCTGCTGTTGGTATTCAACAATATCGAGTTCGTAATCTCTTTCCTGGGCATGTAGCACAGCCACCAGGTGCTGAATATAGATAGCCTCATTGCTCATATTACTTATTAAGCACAAGGCCTCCAGCCCAACGCCCTTGCCCCGGTTAATAATAATTCGCGGACGTCGCTGCCGAACATAGCCGTTATAAAGAAGCTGAGCATAGAAAACCCAAACAAACAGGGTAAGGACGCTGGCAATAGCAGAAATTGCCTGGGCGTGCTCATTGAGCCATCCCATGATTGAGATCCTTCTCAAAGCAATAATGAAATATCAAGCTAGCGCAACCGCGAGCAAAAGTCAGGCGGGCAGGAAGGAGGGTAGCGAAAAATAGACACAAAAAAATCGGCAAGCAGATGCTGGCCGATTGATATTTAAGCAATAACTATGAGATAACAAGTAATTGGTGCGGATGGGGAGACTCGAACTCCCACACCTTACGGCACTAGAACCTAAATCTAGCGTGTCTACCAATTCCACCACATCCGCAGAAGACGAGACGTATATTATATATATGCGGTGCAAAAGTCAACGCTATCATCCAACATAATTATTCAAAAGCATTCCAGGAGCAGTATGCGTTTAAGGTCAACGTGGCAGCAAGCGGCCCATAAGGAACTTCAAAAGGCATTGCCGGGCTACTGCGCCTTTTGTTTAATGCCAGCGGGTCGAGGCTTAGGCTGGTGCCAAACTTGTTTTACTGAATTACCCTGGAACGTTTCAAGTTGCGAACAATGTGCCGAGCCCCTGGATCATCCAACACAACGACGCTGTGGGCACTGCTTACTTGATCCGCCCCTGGTCACTCACGCCCATGCTGCTTTGCTTTTTCAAGCATCGATTAAAGAGCTGCTGCACGATTTCAAATTCAAGGCATCTCCTCGTGCTGGGATGCTGCTGGTAGAGCTTATGCTGGCGAGCATACCCGACGACCCAGGCACTGCCTTGGTAGCAGTCCCCATGCATCGCAAACGAGCACGCGAGCGAGGGTTCAATCAAGCTCGATGGTTGGCGGAGCAACTGGCAAAGCGTACAGGCCTTGTCGTGCTGGAAGCTCAATGCAATAAGCTGGTCGCTTCCCAGCGTAGCTTAAACCGACACGAACGGGCGGCTAATTTACACGGAGCCTTTTCAATCAAAGCACTACTCCCAGCACATATAACGCTGATTGATGATGTAATCACTACCGGTGCAACCATCAATGCATTAGCGAACGTTGCCCAACAAGCAGGTGCCACACGCATCGATAGCTGGGCAGTCGCCAGGACGCCGCTGGGCAATAGAGGATGATGCAAAAAAGGCCAAGTGATAGCTCAGGTGATACTAAAGCCGCAAGCCGCCATCGCACTCAATAATACGCGCGCTAAAATAGTCGTTATCAAATATAAACGCGACACTTTTGGCAATATCATCCGGCTCCCCCAAGTGCTTTAACGGCACGCTTGAAGAGATCCGCTCTAACATATCAGGGCGCATGGACGCCGTCATTTCGGTCGCAATAAACCCAGGTGCCACGGTGCCGGTGCGGATACCGTAGCGCGCAAGCTCTTTACCCCACGTGACGGTTAACGCATGAACGCCTGCCTTGGCGGCGGCATAGTTGCTTTGCCCCGCATTGCCAGCCCGGGAAATACTCGAAATATTGACAATCACCCCTTCATGTCCGGCCTTGATTATCTGTGTTGCCGCTTCACGGCCGCATAGAAATACGCCGGTTAGATTAACATTGAGGACTTTCTGCCAACTCTCTAGCGACATGCGCTTTTCGACCTGGCCATCACGTGCTTTTACCAGCAAGGCATCTTCGGTAATACCCGCATTATTAACACAACCACTAATGGCACCCATGCGTTTCGCAATATCATCAAACGCCGTGATGACTGACGACTCATCGGCAACATTGACGACAAACGCTTCGGCGTGAATGCCTTGTGACTTAAGGGTTGAGACCGCTTGATCCAACGCTTCAGCACTCCTATCAAGCAGTGCAAGCACGGCACCTTGCTGGCCCAAACGCTCTGCAATGGCATAGCCTAATCCCCGCGCCCCACCCGTTACTGCAATGACTTTATCGGTTAACTGCATCCGTTACTCCTTTAATGTAAGCGTGCATTCAAAATTCGAGTTTATCCAGGAGCGCCCCCTTGTCAGTAAAGGGCTTTCCGGCAAAGACCTGCGGGCGCTTGTTTTTTGCATATTTGACACAATAATGAGCGATTACGCCTGTTACGGAGTCCACCATGCCTATTCTTGTTTTTATTTCCTTGTTTACCTTACTCGATTTTATTTTGCTATTTTCGATTGGCAGTCAAATAGGCTTATTAACCACCCTACTGCTCGTGCTGGCAACCGGTGTTATCGGCCTTCATCTTATTCGTAAAGAGGGTGTGGCCACCTTTTCCCGCGCCCGCCAGCGCATGCAAGCGGGAGAGCTACCGTCCAGCGAGCTCCTAACCGGCGCGGCACTTATATTCGGCGGCGCTTTACTGATGGCGCCCGGCTTTCTTTCTGACCTGCTGGGTATTGCTTGCTTGCTCCCCACCGCTCGGCAGCTTATGTACAACGCATTAATGTGGCTGGGTTTAAAAACCAGCAGGAATAGCGAGCAAGCAAAATCTACCAAAACGCATCGTCGTGAAGGCACGGCTTACCACGAAAATAGCCACTCCAATGCTAATACCTCACATAAAGAGACTCCCCTGGAAGGCGATTTCATTAGCCGTGATGAAACTACCCGGTGACGCTAGCCTGCATTAGCAAGAAAAAATCCAACAAAAGACACTTTTTTCACTGCCACCCCCTTGAAAGGGCTACTGAAGCCCCCACTTTTGAACCAGCATACAAATTCGGTGGCGATGGTGACATTGCCACCATTAACAACGAAGGTCGCGAACCTTCATTTCTCGATGGGACATCCTCGAGAATCTTGTTTTAGCTATCTGCCCTATACGGGCCTTGACGATACTCAGGAGAACGTGAGCATGAAAATCCGTCCTTTGCACGATCGCGTCGTTGTTCGTCGCGTGGAAGAAGAACAGAAAACTGCTGGTGGCATCGTTCTGCCAGGCAATGCACAAGAAAAGCCCACGCGTGGCGAAGTTCTTGCAGTAGGCAATGGTCGCATTCTCGATAACGGCGAAGTACGTCCGCTAGACGTTAAAGTTGGCGACAGCGTCATTTTCAAAGATGGCTTCGGCGTTGAGAAGCAAAAAATCGACGGTGAAGAAGTCTTGATCATGAGCGAAGCCGACATCCTGGCGGTCGTTGAAGGCTAATCATCGCCTCGACTACTTACTTTCACCTTTTACAATTCGATTCTAGGAAGTAACGAACATGGCAGCTAAACAAGTTAAGTTTTCTGATGACGCACGCAAACGTATGGCGCATGGCATTGACGTCCTGGCCAACGCGGTAAAAGTTACTCTAGGCCCGAAAGGCCGTAACGTTGTGCTCGACAAATCCTTTGGTGCGCCGACCGTCACCAAAGACGGTGTATCAGTTGCCAAAGAGATCGAACTGAAAGACAAGTTCGAGAACATGGGCGCACAAATGGTGAAAGAAGTTGCGTCTAAAACTTCTGACGCTGCGGGCGACGGTACTACGACAGCTACCGTACTGGCTCAAGCTATTGTTGCTGAAGGCCTGAAAGGCGTAACGGCTGGCATGAACCCGATGGACCTTAAGCGCGGCATCGACCAAGCGGTTACTGCAGCGGTTAAAGAAATCCAGGCAATGTCTGTGCCCTGCACCGATACCAAGTCTATCGCTCAGGTAGGTACTATCTCTGCCAACGGCGACAAGCGCATCGGCGAAATCATCGCTGAAGCGATGGAAAAAGTCGGTAAAGAAGGCGTTATCACTGTCGATGAAGGCCGTGGCTTCGAAGACGAGCTGGAAGTCGTAGAAGGTATGCAGTTTGACCGCGGCTACCTCTCGCCCTACTTCGTTACCAACCAGGACACCATGGCGGTTGAACTTGAAGATCCTTACATCCTGCTAGTGGATAAGAAGATCTCCAACATTCGCGAATTGCTCCCGGTACTGGAAGCCGTTGCCAAGCAAGGCAAACCGCTTGCCATCATCGCTGAAGATATCGAAGGCGAAGCGCTGGCAACGTTGGTTGTGAACAACATGCGCGGCATCGTTAAAGTAGCAGCGGCCAAGGCACCTGGCTTCGGCGACCGTCGTAAAGCCATGCTGCAGGATATCGCCATCCTGACTAACGGCACCGTTATCTCTGAAGAAGTTGGCCTGACACTTGAGCAAGCGACCCTGGATCACCTGGGTACCGCCAAGCGCATGACCATGTCCAAAGAGAACACCACCATCATCGATGGCGCTGGTGCAGAGAACGATATCGAAGCACGCGTTAACCAGATCCGCGCGCAAATCGAAGACACCACTTCTGATTACGACAAAGAGAAGCTGCAAGAGCGCGTTGCCAAACTGGCAGGCGGTGTTGCCGTTATCCGCGTTGGTGCTGCTACCGAAGTAGAGATGAAAGAGAAGAAAGCTCGCGTTGAAGACGCGCTGCACTCTACTCGCGCTGCCGTAGAAGAAGGTGTTGTGCCTGGCGGCGGTACTGCGCTGGTTCGCGTAATGGCCAAAGTACAAGGCTTGACTGGCGATAACGAAGATCAGAACCACGGTATCAACATGGCGCTGCGCGCTATGCAGTCTCCGCTGCGTCAGATCGTTACCAACGCCGGTGAAGAAGCCGCTGTTGTGATCAACCGCGTTAAAGACGGCGAAGGTAACTTCGGCTACAACGCTCAAACGGGTGAGTACGGCGACCTGTTCGAAATGGGTGTTCTTGACCCGGCAAAAGTAACCCGTACTGCGCTGCAGTCTGCTGGTTCCGTGGCTGGTCTGATGATCACCACCGAGTGCATGATCGCTGACGATCCGGAAGAGAAAGAAGCTGCACCGGATATGGGTGGCATGGGCGGAATGGGTGGCATGGGCGGCATGATGTAGTGCGACGAGAGTCGTATAGGTAACTTGCCTAGCGGTCTACACTAGAAGTGGTCACTAACATTACGTTAGTGACCACAACCGCGAAAGAAGTATTTTTAATAAACCCGATGTTCGGGCTGACTCAGTCCGGATATCGGGTATTACCTTAGGGTAAATACCCCTTTCTGGTATGAGTCTGCTCGTACCTTTCGCCTCGGCGATATTCGTACACGCTGAAACATTTTCATTTTTGGAAAATGTGATGTAGCGGGAATACTCGTGTCTATTAATAGGCTTAGCTACCTATCCGGTGCGAAGCTGTATTCTGGATGGTTCCATATGTCTAACCAGTATGTAGCTGGAGCGATGTAAGAGGAACCTGCTGTGTAACCAGCAGTAGCCTAGGGGCAGTGCGTCACCGGTAACGGTGAGGTGCCAAGCGTCCTGACAATGTACTCCCCTTCGGGGTTTGATGTGACCGCGAGGTCCATTGGAGATCCCGCTAGTAGCAGGCAGGTGAGAGGCTAGGCTGGATCATATGACCAACGTAAGTGAACTGCTAAAAAGCACCGTCAGCCGCAAGAAGCGTAAGCTACTGACACGCTTTGACCAAAAGGTACAAGGTCGGCTATCCCTTTTACATCTGGGGATACGTTACCAACAGACCTTCGGTGTATTGGCAGGGTCTAAGTGATCCGTGTCCAGGATATGGAACTCGGAAACCCCGTATTATTGCCTTCCAGGCAGGCAAGCCGTGAGGCGAGCTGTTAATAGTGCGGGATTAGGAGGTTGGAGAAAGCGAATGCCATCCTGTAATGGGATGGATAAGAGGTTAAACGTTCCTCTACCGGAAACGGGGCCCACTTCCAACTGGTCTTTAATCGTGTGATAGCGCTCTAAAGCGCTCAATCATGCTGATATTACGATAAAGGTAGGCGCGGCAAGCTAGCGATCCTATCTCACCCTTGCGGGAGCACATACACTCCCGCTAGGGATCAATGTATCTGTTCTCCGAGGTCGTTTTATTGGCATTCGGAGGACAGCAAGATGAGTACTGTTTTTAATCAAGTACCTGCGTTCTCCCACCCGCCTGAAGGTTGGCACACCATAAATTGGTCTGCCGTCAACAGACAGGTGAGAGGGCTACAAGTGCGGATCGCGAAGGCGACTCGGGAAAAACGTTGGCGTAAGGTGAAAGCCTTGCAACGACTACTTACCCACTCGTTTGGGGCCAGAGCATCGGCCGTTAGACGTGTCACTGAAAACCAGGGCAAGAAAACGCCTGGCGTTGATGGTGAATTGTGGAGCACTCCACAAGCCAAGTGGTTAGCGTTAGGCAGGCTGAAAAGGAAGGGCTATCGCCCTGCCCCATTACGTCGTGTCTATATTCCAAAATCGGACGGCTCACGCCGCCCATTAGGGATACCTACGATGCGGGATCGAGCCATGCAAGCATTACATTTGCTGGCGCTCGAACCAGTTTCAGAAACGGTAGCTGACCGCAATAGCTATGGATTTCGTCCCTGGCGCTCAACGGCCGATGCGATAGAGCAATGCTTTGTCAATTTGAGTCGTAAGTACTCTGCTCAATGGGTGCTGGAAGGCGATATCAAGGGGTGCTTTGACAATATCAGTCACGATTGGCTGCTGGCTAATGTCCCGATGGACACGCAAGTGCTCAAAAAATGGCTGAAAGCGGGATTCATGGAGTCTCAACAACTGTATCCGACAGAGGCAGGAACGCCCCAGGGCGGGATCATCTCTCCGGTATTAGCAAACTTGGCGCTTGATGGGCTTGAAAAGGTTCTGGAATCCCATTTTGGGAGGAAAAACACTAAAGCGAGCTACAAGACCAAGGTTAATTATGTGCGTTACGCCGATGACTTCATCATTACTGGCATCTCGAAAGAGCTGTTGGAAAATGATGTGTTGCCTATCGTTTCTGCCTTCATGGCAGAGCGTGGGTTAGCGTTGTCAGCTAGTAAGACAGTGGTGACGCACATTACAGAAGGCTTTGACTTTCTTGGGCAGAACCTGCGGAAGTACAACGGTAAGCTGTTGATTAAGCCTAGCCGTAAGAACCTGCAAAGACACCTGAGAAAAATCAAGGACATCGTCAAAGTGAACCGTACGTCACGACAAGACATATTGATAAAGCAGCTTAATCCAGTACTACTCGGATGGGCCAACTATCATCGTCACGTGGTGGCTAAGGAGACTTTTGGCTATGTTGACTACCGTATTTGGAAACTCTTGTGGCGCTGGAGCTGTCGGCGTCACGGTAATCGTCAAAAACGCTGGGTGAAAAGGAAGTATTTTCACTCAGTCAAAAACGAGAACTGGGTTTTCCAAAGCACCTTATTGCCTGGCAAGCCAGTACGGTTGTTGAGCAGTAAGGACATCCCGATTGTGCGACATACTAAGATCAGGGCAGAAGCAAACCCTTATGACCCTAGAGACGAGCAGTATTTCGAGGACAAGCTGGAGCGTTCTTGGAAGGCGTCGACGAAAGGTCGTAAGAAACTGCAAACGCTCTGGACTCGGCAAGGTAAACGCTGCCCGATGTGCCGTAGTATTATCACCTGGGAAACGGGTTGGAATGTTCACCATGTGGTGGAGCGGCATAAAGGTGGCGGTGACGAGCTGAGCAATTTGGTACTGTTGCATCCCAATTGCCATCGGCAACATCATCATGAAACAAGTGATCGACAATGACCATTGCCACTGCTAGCATTAATTTTTCTTATGCTAAGGGGCATGGAAATGAGCATCACTAAAAGGTGGATGGAGCAAGAAGAGCATAAATTGAACGTTGCCACTGAGATAGCGATACAAGCTGGAGTTCTAGAAAGATGTGAATTCTGCGAAAGCATCGTGTACCAAACTGGTGAAAACGTCGAGGAAGCTTATAAGCTTGGTAATACTCAGTTTTCAAGAGGTGAACTTGAGGCGTTTGACTCTCGTAAAGAGATGACCGATGCAGTCAAGGCCACCGTTGAAAACCCTGACCATGCCAGCGATTGCTGCCATCACTGTGATGAGATGATGAACGGTGACGACTGAGAAAACAGTCGCCGGCTTGTTTCACTGCGGGCTTATAAAGGCTTGAGCCGTATGCGGGGAAACTCGCACGTACGGTTCTTAGGGGGCGGCGGTGCAGTAATGCACTGCTGCTACCCGACATGCACCCCTGAGCCTACCGCTCTGACGCCTAGCGTCACCAAGAACCCCGCCTTTGCGGGGTTCTTGCTGTTTAACGCCTGCGTAATGCCCACGCGTACCCGGCGTTAAAGCGTGCTACCATCAGCGCCTTTATTAGGCAGCTTTTAGGTCATCATTACCGTGCTTTCCAATATTCGCATTGTACTCGTGCAAACCTTTCATCCTGGCAACATAGGCGCCGCCGCTCGCGCCATGAAAACCATGGGACTAACCAACCTGGTACTGGTTAACCCACGAAGCTTCCCTGATGAAGAGGCCACCCGATTGGCAGCGGGCGCGACGGATGTGCTGGAAAACGCCCGCATGGTTACTAGCCTTGAAGAAGCGGTGCAGGATTGCGTGCAAGTGATTGGCGCAAGCGCCAGATTACGCAGCCTGCCACTTCCCCACTTTGATGAGCCGGATGAAATGGCCGAACAGGTTATTTTAAACGCGGCCAATGCCCCCGTCGCACTCGTTTTTGGCCGTGAGCGTTCGGGCCTAACCAATGGCGAGATTCGCTGCTGCACGCATCAAGTCAGCATACCGGCCAACCCTGAATACGGTATTTTAAACCTTTCTCAAGCCGTGCAGATCCTCGCCTACGAAACCCACCGCGCTTGGCGAAAACGCGCTGGTAACGACTTCACTTACCAGCGCCCTCTTGACGCCACCCCACCCAGCCGCGAGCAGTTTGTGCATTTCCAGGACCACTTGGGCCGCTTGATGCAGCAAAGTGGTTTTCTTACCCAGCCGCATGCGCGCACCGAAGAGCAGCTTCAGGCGCTCTTTGCACGCGCCCAGCCAAGCCGAAAAGAGCTTTCTCTGTTGCGCGGGTTATTAAGCGCCTTTGAAGCTCACTTCCCGAAGCAGCCATAAGCGCTAAAACCAACAAGGGCAGCCATTGGCTGCCCTTGTTGTGACTGCTACTACCGTTTTGAGTGCTGCCCTATAACACTATTAAAGCGTCATGGCCGCCAGCCAACCAAAGGCGATTAATGGCAGGTTGTAATGCAAAAATGTCGGTACAACGCTATCCCAAATGTGGTCGTGCTGCCCGTCCACGTTTAGGCCTGAGGTTGGCCCTAACGTCGAGTCAGATGCTGGTGAACCGGCATCACCCAATGCCGCCGCCGTACCCACCAGCGCCACCGTTGCCATAGGGGAAAAGCCAAACTGTATCGCCAAGGGTACAAAGATCGCGGCAATAATCGGAATCGTCGAGAATGATGATCCAATGCCCAGGGTAATAAAAAGCCCTACCAGCAACATCACTAACGCTGCGACACCTCGGTTATCACCAAAGATATCAAAAGCCCCCGTCACTAACGTATCGATCTCACCCGTGGATTTCATCACTTCGGCAAAACCTGACGCAGAGATCATGATAAAACCGATCAGCGCCATCATCCGCATGCCGCTGGTAAACAGGTCGTCAGCTTCACGCCACTTAAAAATGCCGCCCAAGGAGAGCAAGCCAATCCCGACCAGGCCACCCAAAATCATCGACCCGCTATAAAGCTGCAAGCCAAGCGCTGCCACAATGGCAACACCAGACATTACCAACCCCAAGAGGTGAGGCTCAGCCGGTGTAGAATCCTGCTGATAAGGAGCCGCCGCCAACTCTTTATCCGCATATTCGCGATTACCGCGGTAGCTAAAGAACAGCGCCACTAATAAGCCAATGGCCATACCCCCAACAGGAATGGCCATCGCCATCGGCACCATGCCACGCGTAATCTCCAAGCCAAATGGCGTACCGGCGCTGTTTAAGTTAGCCAACAAAATATCGTTCAAGAAAATTGCGCCGAATCCAACGGGCAATAACATGTAAGGCGCGGTTAGGCCGAACGTTAATGCACAGGCTACCGCTCGACGATCCAACTTCAGACGATTCATAAGGGTAAGCAGTGGAGGAATCAGCACCGGAATAAACGCGATATGCACCGGAATCACGTTTTGCGATGCAATAGCCACTAACAATATGGCGGTGAGCAGCAGCGTTTTCACACGAGCCTGACGCGCGGCCGTTGCCTCCTTGCCCAGCATGGCAATCAATCGGTTCGCCAGCATATCGGGCAAGCCAGAACGCGAGATGGCAACCGCAAACGCACCGAGCGTTGCATAGGCCAGCGCTACTTGCGCTCCCCCGCCAACGCCGTTGTTGAAGGCCTCTAACGTTTGGTCAAGCGTAAGCCCACCCACCAGGCCACCCACTAGCGCACCTACAACCAATGCAAAAACAACTGAGACACGCACAAGAGACAGCACTACCATGACAAGCACGGCAAGAATAACTGCATTCATGAAGATTTCCAGACCGATGACAAGGTGATTAGGACGTGTACGAAAAACAAGCGAATGCCGAATGGCTCACTCAAGAGCCACCATTTCGTACACAGCCTAATATCGAAGGGTGCAAATTTTAGCAGATAGCGCGCTTACAAAAAGCATCCATCAGTTATTTCTCTGCTGTTGCTAATGTTTTGGCATATAGAGGCATCTCTGTACGTTTGCGAGCCCCGCTAATGGCGTCACTGGCCGTACTGCTTTTTAGCCAACTCATGGCGGACTCGGGTGCTCTGTTCGTAAACGAGCCGTTATCCCATCTTCCAATGACGCCACTGGCGCGGCACGATACCCTGCTTGGGCGAAAAGAGCAGCGCTAAAACAAAGAAAGCGAAAGCCACCAGTACGATTGAGCCACCCGATGCCACGTTAAATACTACCGAAAGCCAAAGCCCGATAACCGCAGACAATATGCCAATGGATACTGAAATCAACAGCATTATCGTGAAGCGGTCTGTCAGCAGATGTGCTGTCGCACCTGGCGTGATCAACATGGCAACAACCAATATGATGCCGACAGTCTCAAGGCTTGCAACAATCGTCAGCGTCAGCAAAAGAATGAGGCCATAGTGAATAATCTGCGTATTAAAGCCCAATGCTTGTGCCTGCTGAGGGTCGAAGGCATAGAGCAACAAGGGCCGATAAGCGAGCCATACCGTTAAAATGGCAATGATGCTGGCAACAAAGGTCAGCATTAATGCTGAGTGTTTAACACCCAGTACATTGCCAAACAGAATGTGCATCAGATGGGTACTGGAAGCCAATTTACTGATAATGACCACACCAAGGGCGAAGGAGGCGGTAAACATCAGCCCCATCGCGGCATCTGCTTTAATTCGTGTGTTCCTTTCAATCGCCCCGATGCCTACCGAGGTCAGCGCCCCGGTAATAAACGCCCCTACAAAGAAGGGCCAGCCAAGCAAATACGCAATGGCTACCCCCGGCAGCACAGCGTGAGAGATCGCATCCCCCAGCAGCGACCAGCGCTTTAGCACGACATAACAGGAAAGCATCCCACAAATAGCGCCTACCAGCACCGAGGTCAGTAGCGCTCGTTGCATAAATGCATACTGAAAGGCGTCAGAAACGCTGTCAGGTAGCAGGTTAACTACCACCATTAACGCTGCGATTAAGCCGTTTACCAGTGCATCGCTAAACGTTTCAATCATTAATATGCTGTCAACCACGTAACTTACCCCTGCCCAGAACTATTGGAAGCCACTGGCATCGTTTGGCGATCATTGGCCGTTTGCTCAATTGAACTCACTGCAAGTTCGGCCAGTTTTGTTTCGCTTAGCATCTCTTCAGGCGTACCGGTACCCCGCACAAAGCGATTAATCAGCACGACGTGGTCCACATAGCGGCGAGCACCGGGCATATCATGTGTGACCATAATCACGGTTTTACCCGCTTCACGCTCGCGACGAAGTACCGACAAGATGAGCTTCTCGCTGGGCGGGTCAACGCCAGCCAGTGGCTCATCCAACAACAAAATGCTGGCCTGCTGCGCTAGCGCGCGTGCTAGCAACACACGTTTTTTCTGACCACCGGAAAGCGCGCCAATAGGTCGGTCAGCCAGGTCGAGCATATTGACTGCCACCAAAGCATCATGCACCGCTTCGCTATGTCGAGCGTGATGCCAGCGCGCTGGCAATAAGCGGCGCCATAACGCATCGCTGCGCATGTGTCCGTAGCGCCCACCCATAACGGTGTCCCATACCGAGACAGGAAAATCCCACTCAATCGCCTCACGCTGAGCCATATACGCGATACGCCCCGCCCGACGATGCTTTGCTATGGGCTCGTCAAAGGCTTTTACGCTGCCTTGCAGCGGCTTCATGCTGCCGGTCAACACATGAAAAAGTGTCGATTTACCCGCACCGTTAGGCCCGACAATGGCCGTCCATTTCCCAGCGGGAAATGTGAGGTGTATATCTTCCAGCACGGTTTGGCGCTGATAAGCAGCGTACAGCCCGGTTATTTCAATGGCGGCCATCGTGCTCGGTAAACTGGTTGTCATGGTGCACTACTCAACGGCTAAATACTGGCGCAGCATATCGGCGTTATGCCTCAACATGGCAAAATAGTCTCCCGCCTCGCCCTCTGGCTCGCTTAACGAATCCACGTATAAAGGGCCCGCGGTGGGAATCCCCGTATCTCTGGAAAGGCTACTAACGTAACGATCCGACGTTGTGCTTTCCCAAAAAAGCGCTGCAGGCTGGCGTGCGTTAATCAAGTCGATGACGCGCATTAACTGCTGCGGCGAGCCTTCCGTTTCGGCGTTATTTCCCCAGATACCGTCATGTTCAAAGCCATAAGTATCAGAGAAATACAAAAATGCTGCTTCGCTTGAGAGCAAAACACGACGCTCTTCCGGAATATCGCTTAGCGTCTGTTGAAGCTCCAAGTGAAGGTCTTGAAGTTCTGCCACGACGTTATCGGCACGCGCCTGAATATCCTCTGCCTGCTCTGGCAGAAGGCCTTCTAACTCACTCGCTATCACATGAACATAGGCCATTGCCGCACGCGGGTCTGTCCACAAATGTGGGTCGACATCGCCCTGCATATCGCCAATCATAATATGCTGAGTGGGGTATTCAGACGCTTCGGCAACGGCGACCAAGGACACATCGTCTTGGGTAGTCGCTTCCACCTGGCGCATCCACTGCTCCAGTTGATAGCCGTTATAAAAAACAATATCGGCTTCTTCCAGAGCGGCAAAATTATTGGGCGTTAATTCCCACTCGTGCACCTCTGCATTAACAGGGCTCAGCACTGATACGTTGGCGTCGTCTCCTGCCACGCGGGCCACCAAATCGCCCAATACCGTAAACGTCGCCACAACATTAATCGGCGGCGATAGCGTCTGGGCACCGGCCGTCGTAACACTGCCCGCCGTCGCAAGCAACAAACTTATCATCAAGCATGTTTTTCGTTGGCTCATGGACGTCCCCCGTTGTAAATTTGGTTTGCGCTAATTACAACTTTAGCTCAACAAAAAAGCATTGTGCAAATAGTTTAGCCTTGGCTAACAATTATTCTACAATATGCGCTACCATGATCCATTAGAGTTTTCCATCCACCTCGATATAGTCTGCCAATGAGTGATAACGATCAGCCGCTTCCCCATAACGCCAAATGTATGAGTAAAGGTTACTGCAATGACGCATTGCCGCCCATTGAAGAGCACACACGGCAATATGAAACCGTGCGCAATGCGCATGAAACCGAGCTAATCGAAGATTACGTTGAACTGATCGGCGACCTGATTCGCCATCGGGGAGAAGCGCGCGCCGCCGACATCGCCAGCCGCATGGGGGTGAGTCAAGCGACCGTATCCAAGATGATCCGCCGCTTAAATGAGCTGGGACTGGTCACCAGTAAGCCTTACCGCTCCCTGTTTCTAACAGCGGAAGGCCAAAAAATGGCAGAAACATCCCGGGCACGGCACGATATAGTGCTACATTTTTTACGCGCGCTGGGCGTTAATGATCATACCGCACGCATTGATGCTGAAGGCATGGAGCATCATGTCAGCAATGAAACTCTGGCGATTATGCAGCACTTTATTGACGAACAAACAACGCGTTAATCACGACCGATAGCCAGCCTAGTGATAACATCCCTCGCTACTCACTATCCTGAGAAGTGCTATTTAAGTAACACGGTGAGGACGCTAACTCTTGGTCTGCTCGGTCTTCTATATCCAGCGCGTCCAGCACCGCTTCACGCAGAATGGGCAAATGTGAATGGTCCAGTTGGCGTGAAGCCGTTAATAACGTCAGCTTACCTTGCCTGGCATAACGCATCAGCGGTAGTAACGCCTCATCAGACTCCTTTAATTCCAAACGGTAGCGGGTCTGAAAGGAAGCCTCACTAATCTTGTCCTGGTGGTAGTCACGCCTTAGAGATGATGAAGGCGCGGCATCGCGATACCACTCCGTTAGCGCCAGCGAAGCACGCTCTTTTCCACGTGGCCATAAACGGTCAACCAGGACGCGTGCTCCCTCGTCGTCTTCAAACGCTGAATAGACGCGCTTAAGCACTATTTCGTAGTTCATATGACCTCCCTGATCCGCTTTTTTAACAACACCCCATTCACCCCACCCATGCTATACAGGCTACCAGGCAATTACTCTGCCCCATGTTAACGACATTAACGATGAGCAAAAATGATTAATAGCGCTCATTTTCTATCATAAACACCTTCCTTCTATTATCACGGCCCCTAGCCGAATATTCCCCATCCTTTTTAAACCCCGTACAATGCGGTGTTTGGTCCACACTTGGCAAACCATGCACCTAACCCGCTTCACGGATTACTCTATTCGCGTTTTGATTTACCTGGCAGCCAAGGGAGAAGAGCGCGCAACAATCACGGAAATTGCCGAGACATTCTCGATCTCGCGCAATCACTTGATGAAAATTGTCCAGGAACTACATCAAAAAGAGTACCTCAAAGCCATCCGTGGCAAGTATGGCGGGCTTTGGCTAAACCGGGCGCCCGAACACATTCGATTAGGGGCGCTGGTGAGAGATACCGAGCAGGAAATGGCGCTCGTCGAGTGCTTTCGAGACGATAGCGCCTGCGTCATTACCCCCGCATGCCGCTTAAAGCCTATCCTTAACGATGCACTAGACGCCTTTTTGGGCGTTCTGGATCAATATACACTGGCCGATTTGCTGCAGGGCCAACACACCAGCCTAGCGTCACTGATGAAAATACCTGCCACAGAACTTTAATTTTTTTTAAAGCCTCCTTCCAAATAAATAAAATCCAATACGATAAATCGCGTAACCTGGCTATTTCACCTCACGTGGAGCATGCTGGAGACTGGCATTACCAAACCACATAGTGCGCAGAAAATGTTGCATCAGGCTTCATTATTTCTGCAAACCTCGGAGCCAAACATGACCACAGCGCCCTTCTCGCCCAATCACATCATGATCCGCAAATTAGAAAATATTTTTGCGCTTACCAGTGAAGAGAAGCAGGCACTGATGGGGCTACCGATCCACACAAAAGAAATCAAGAGCAATCAAGACATTGTTAAAGTGGGCGATCAGCCAAACCAGTGCTGCTTGATGGTTGAGGGCTTTACCTGCGTCAATAAAGTATCCATTGAAGGCAAACGCCAGATCATGGCCCTGCATGTTCCTGGCGACATACCCGACCTGCAAAGCCTTCACTTGAGAGTAATAGATATTAATATTGCCTCTATCAGCCCCTGCAAGCTCGGCTTCATTCAGCATAAAGATCTGCACCAACTCTGTGAGCGCTATCCCAGGCTTGTTGCTGCCTTTTGGCGCGAGACACTTGTCTACGCCTCTATTTTCCGTGAATGGCTGTTAAATATTGGACAACGCGAGGCTTACTCCCGTATCGCGCATATTATCTGCGAACTCATGGTGCGCCTAAAGACAGTAGGCTTGACTGAGGGGAACACGTTCTATATGCCAACGACCCAAGCAGAAATAGCAGATGCGACAGGGATGACGCCCGTCCACGTAAACCGCGTTTTTCAGGCACTACGCGCAGATGGCTTGATCATCACCGAAAGAAGCCGGATGACCATACCGGACTGGGACAAGCTGCAGCAAGCTGGCGAGTTCGACCCACTCTACCTTCACCTTAAAAACGATGGAAACACATAGCGCTCAGCCTCCAACCGGCAGGTAGGCCGTATGATTATCACACAGCAGTAGCATTAATATAGGGCACAGTAGAACCAAGTTGATGGCGCCTCAAACGTTAATATCCACCGCAAGACCGAGTGTTAATCCTAATGGCGGTAACAGACACTATCCACTAAATCGTTGTTTATACCTAAGGCCAATGTGAGTTTGGGCTTAGGGGGCAAATAAATCATTGGTTTACTACTTCCTGGCACGTCATTGTAAGGGATTGAAGTCGCGCCTATTGGCAGCTTCGAATATCAACAATACTCGCCAGGGAGATTTCTATATGGCTAGACCTAATGTACTGGTGTTAATGGCCGACCAACTCAACGGTACACTGTTCAAGGATGGCCCCGCCGATTTCTTGCATGCGCCTAACCTCAAGAAACTGGCCAAACGCTCGGTCAATTTCAACAATGCCTATACACCTAGCTATCTTTGCGCACCGGGGCGGGCCGCCTTCATGTCGAGCCAGTTGCCGAGCCGCACCGGGGTATATGACAACGCAGCGGAATTTCCTTCAAGCGTGCCGACATGGGCGCATCATTTGCGTCGCGCAGGTTATTCCACCTGCTTGTCGGGAAAGATGCACTTCGTCGGCCCAGATCAGCTCCACGGTTTCGAGAAACGCTTAACCACCGATGTCTACCCGGCTGATTTCGGCTGGACACCTGACTACACCAAGCCCGAGGAACGTATCGACTGGTGGTACCACAACCTGGGGTCGGTGACAGGCGCTGGCGTTGCTGAAATTTCCAATCAGATGGAATACGACGACGAAGTCGCGTTTCACGCCGAGCAGCGGCTATATGACCTGTCGCGCGGTCACGACGAGCGGCCTTGGGCGCTGTGCGTCAGTTTCACTCACCCGCACGACCCCTATGTAGCACGTCGCCAATACTGGGATTTATATAACGACTGCGAGTATCTTGAGCCCCAGCAAGGGCCCATACCCTTCGATGAGCTGGATCCGCACTCCCAGCGAATTTTCGAAGCCAACGATTACACCAAGTTCAATATCCAGCCCCAGGACGTGCGCAACGCTCGCCAGGGCTATTTCGCCAACATCTCCTATGTCGACGATAAGATCGGCGGCATTCTAGACGTGCTCGAACGCACCCGCATGCTCGACAACACGATTATCGTGGTCTGTGCTGATCACGGCGATATGCTTGGCGAAAAGGGCCTGTGGTTCAAGATGAGTCCCTATGAAGGCTCGTCGCGGGTACCGCTGATGCTGTCTGCACCGGGGATCGAACCGCGCAACGTTGAGGATCCGGTATCGATCATCGATATCAATACCACCATTGCCGACCTGGTCGGCATCGACCTTTCCTCGATCGCGCCCTATACCGATGGCCAGTCGCTGCTCCCCTTGACCAGAGGCGAGAAGCGCGACGCGCCGGTGTACATGGAATACGCCGCCGAGGCCAGTTATTCTCCAATTGTGACCATCCGCGAGGGCAAGTGGAAATTCAACTATTGCGAGATTGACCCACCGCAGCTATTCGACTTGGAGGCCGACCCGCTGGAGCAGTACAATCTGGCGGTGCATCCCGACTACGCCGAGGTGGTAGCCGACTATCAGGCCAAGGTACACAAGCAGTGGGACATGAAAGCCTTCGATGCCGACGTGCGCGCCTCCCAGGCACAGCGTCTGATCGTCTACGAAGCCCTGCGTAATGGCCACTACTATCCGTGGGACTATCAGCCGCTGCAGGATGCTTGCGAGCGTTACATGCGTAACCACATGGATCTGAACGAAGTCGAAGAAGCCCAGCGCTACCCCCGCGGCGAGTAAGCTCATGGCGATTCACCTCATCTGAGCTGAATCGGATTTTCGGGGGGGATTACACAAGCAACGCGGACGCCCGTACCTGTTGGGTACAGGCGTTTTTCTTTCGTGTGGGGCAGTAAAACTTCTCTTTGCCGGACGTAGCGTCCGGCAAAGGGGTCAACACGTCACTTTCCGTTGCGCATGCGGCGCAGCTCGCCGTTCAGCGCCCGGATGATGCAGTAGCACATCAGCAGCATCAAGATGGAAAATGGGATAGCCGTCGCCGTGACACCCGCTTGAAGCGCCGACAACCCACCACCGATCAATAACACGATGGCAATCAACCCCTCTACCGTTGCCCAGAACATACGCTGAGGCCGAGGCGCTTCGATCTTGCCGCCGGCGGTGATGGTATCGATCACCAGAGAGCCGGAATCCGATGACGTCACGAAGAAGGTGAGCGCCAGAATGATCCCCAGGCTCGACATCAAACCCGTCAGCGGTAGCTCATTGAGCATGCCGAATAGGGCTAGTTCGGGACGGTAGCTATCGATCACGTACTCCTTGACCAGACTGGCGGCGGGATTGGTATAAAGCTGATCCAGTGCAATGCTGCCGAATACCCCCATCCAGATAAAGATAAAAAGGCTTGGCACGATCAGCACGCAGAGCAGAAATTCACGCACCGTACGCCCCTTGGACACGCGCGCGACAAACATGCCGACAAAAGGCGCCCAGCTGACCCACCACGCCCAGTAAAACACCGACCAGTCTTGACGATAGGCGTCATCTTCACGTCCAAAGGGCGCCGAGAGCGGAATGAGTTCCGTCACATAATGGGTGATTCCCGTCCACATGCCGCTGATCGCCATCAAGGTCGGGCCAGCGAACAGCACAAAGAAGAAGAACATCACGGCCGCGATCATGTTGATCTCGGAGAGTCGCTTTACGCCCCCTTCCAGGCCGCGCCACACCGATACCAGCGCCACCGCAGTGACAAGTGCAATGATGATGACCTGTGTCGTGGTATTGATGGCCATACCGAAAACAAAATTCAGTCCCGCGTTGGCCTGCTGCGCGCCCAGGCCCAGTGCCGTGGCCAAGCCGAACAAGGTGGAAAACACCGCCAGGATATCGATCCAGTGCCCCCACCAGCCCCATACGCGATCCCCCAGGATAGGAAAGAAGATCGAGCGAATAGAAAACGGCAGTTTCTTGTTATAACTAAAGATCGCCAGAGCAAGCGCCATCACCGCGTATACGGCCCAGCCGTGCAGCCCCCAGTGTAGAAACGTCCCCGCCAGCCCCATGGCCGAGGCTTCGTCAACCGCGGCCATATTTAGCGCACCGTCGGCACCGAAGGGCGAAGGAGTGCCTAAGGGCGAAGACACATTTGCATGATAAACCGGTTCCAGCACGCTGAAGAACAGCAAGGCGATCCCGATACCCGCCGTGAACAACAAAGCGAACCACGACAGGTAGCTGTGTTCCGGCCGAGCATCCGGGCCGCCTAGCCTCACTTTGCCATGGGGAAGCACGATCAGCGCCAGACAGAAGACAATGAAAAAATCCACCAGAATCATGAAGTACCAGTCCAGCGTGCGCGTCGAGAAGCCAACGATAGATTGGAACAGCTTCCCTGCCTGCGCCGGGAACATCAGGGTCAACACAATGAAAATCAACGAGGCGAGTGCGGACAGGACAAAGACGCGGTTATGAATGTCAAAACCGATGGGTCCCATACTTCCCTGGATATTGTCCTGCCCTACAACATAATCCGTCTGCATGTCGTTGTCGTCGTACGTCGACGAGGCCCGTTTATTTAATAAGCCCATACGATGTATCTCCTTATTGTAGTGATTGATTTATCATTGTTCTCGCTTGGGCACTGAAGACTGGCTGCAAAGCGAAATGGCTTGCTGCTCGAAGCGTTGTTATGTAGAAAAACGTCATTCAGGAAAACCCTGGCAATGCCTTTCATGAAGTAATGCGCCCAGGCAGCTAGCCTCTGCCAGCGCCCTTGGGTGATTCCTCCTCACTCTTATGCTCTAGCCCCCCTCTCACCAAGACAACGGCTACGCTGGGAATAGTCAGTTCTCCTGAGTGGCACGCCAAGGGGGGCTGGCTTATCTCTAACTGGGGTGCTTTCATGGAGAAACCTCTCAGGCAGGGGCTGCCAATGCTAAAACAATTCATCTAGTCGTCGTGAGTCCATGCACAATGACGTGCTTGTCGCTAACAGACCAATGATTTATTCGCTACCTGAGCCCAAGCACACATTGGCCTTAGGCATCACCGCTACTGAGTTCTTCAAAGCCTTGGATGGATATAAGAAAATGCATGCCATCGCATAAGATAAAGGCGCTACTCGCTTAGTTGCTTAATCGCCATGTTCCCAGTAGTCATAGCACGCGTGCTGATCACAACCCGTCAAGGAAGACTCAACAATGCGAGTACAGCTTGTTTTAAAACTAGCAAATTTGTAGAGGTTTTTTACACGAGGGTGACGGAGCTTGCGCTAAACATGACAACTGAAGATCTGGACGTTATTCCAGCGCTTGACCGTCAGTTCTATCGGGAACTCAATGAAGCCTTTCCTAGTGCACAGATTCGCACCCAACGGCTACAGTTTGGCCCAGGGGATGGCGCCGATATAGAAGCCCGTTTTCAAGGGCCTTCACCTACGGTATTGCGCGAACTGGCAGCCGAGGCAGAGCGACGCATAGATGCCAACCCCTATCTTATTGACCCACGTAATAATTGGCGCCAGCAGGAGTTGGTGGTTGCACCGCACATTAACGAAGAGCGGGCACGCATTGCCGGGGTCAGCCGCGAGGATATCACCCGCACACTGCAGTTTGCTTCATCAGGCGTGCGGGCGGGCACCTACCGTGAAGGTGAGTATTTACTGCCGATTGTCGCTCGCCCTCCCGCGATGGAGCGTGACGATGTGGCACTCCTTCAAGACCGCCATGTCTGGAGCGGCGCCCAGCAGCGATTTATCCCGCTAAGCCAAGTGGTTAGCGAGTTTGAACTGCAAAGCGAAGAGTCGTTAATACAGCGACGCAATCGCGTACGTACATTAACGGTCGGCGCCGACCCCGCTGAGGGTTATACCGCAGCGCAAGCCTTTGATGCCATTCGCCAAGAGATCGAGTCGATTCCTCTACCGCCAGGCTATCGCTTAGAGTGGGGCGGAGAGCACGAAGATTCTGGCGACGCTCAGGCAGGACTAGCCCAACAGCTACCTATTAGCCTACTGGTTATGCTACTGATCTCAATACTGCTTTTCGGCAAACTGAAACAGCCGCTTATCGTCTGGTTGGTAGTGCCAATGTCGGTATGTGGCGTGGTAATTGGCTTGTTGATATCGGGCCTGCCTTTCTCTTTCACCGCTCTTCTGGGCATGCTCAGCCTATCCGGCATGTTAATGAAAAATGCCATCGTCTTGGTGGATGAAATAGATGGACAAATTCACGAAGGCAAAGCACGTTTTACAGCTCTGTTAGATGCCAGTGTTAGCCGACTACGCCCAGTTTTCCTAGCTGCCGGAACCACCATCCTAGGTATGCTGCCACTGCTTGTAGATGCTTTTTTCAACAATATGGCGGTCACAATTATGGGCGGCCTTGCATTCGCATCGTTGCTAACGCTAGTGGCAGTTCCCACCCTTTATGCCATGCTATTTAGTATACAAAGCGATGAGGTAGAGAAATAACCAGCCTATCCGCCCAGCACCAGCAGGCTCTTCTGCTGGCGCTGGGTGTCGCCCAATGCTCAACAACACAAAAATAGAGTAATAAAACTACAAAATTAGCTTTTATTGCCGCAAAGTATCTTAAAATGAGTATAAAATATGTAAGATAACCACAATCCAAACTTGCCGTTACTACCGTGCAGAGGTCTATATGCCGAGCCCAACCCCCGCCACCCTCAACTCAACTGTTGCTGATGTTACCCAACGCATTCGTGAGCGCTCTGCCGAACGGCGCGAACTTTATGAGCGCCGCATGGCCGATCAGCACAGCCGTGGCGTGCATCGCGCGGAGCTCTCTTGCGGCAACCTAGCCCACGGTTTTGCCGCCTGTAGCGCCCAGGAGAAAGATGCCTTAAAGCTGATGAACAGCGCCAACCTGGGAATTATCTCCTCCTACAACGATATGCTCTCGGCCCACCAGCCGTTTGAAACCTTCCCTGAAACGATTAAAGCAGCCGCTAATGCCATGGGCTCAACCGCCCAGTTTGCCGGTGGCGTTCCTGCCATGTGCGATGGTGTTACCCAAGGGCAGCCAGGCATGGAGCTTTCGCTGTTTTCCCGCGATGTCATCGCCATGGCCGCGGCTGTAGGGCTTTCTCATAACATGTTCGATGCTGCCCTTTATCTGGGGGTGTGCGACAAAATTATCCCTGGTCTGTTTATCGCCGCCGCACGCTTTGGCCACCTGCCTGCGATGTTCGTACCGGCGGGCCCGATGCCCAGCGGTTTACCAAACAAAGAGAAAGCGCGCATTCGTCAGCTGTACGCTGAAGGCAAAGTTGGCCGAGAAGAGCTACTGCAAGCGGAGTCCGATTCTTACCATAGCCCTGGCACCTGCACGTTCTACGGCACGGCTAACTCTAACCAGCTGATGATGGAAGTAATGGGGCTTCACCTACCGGGTACCTCGTTTGTAAATCCAGGCACTGAGATGCGTGAAGCACTCACCCGTTACGCCACGGAACAAGCGATTCGTAACACTGCACCCGGCGGCGACTACCGCCCGTTCTATAAACAGATCGACGAGCGCGCAATTGTCAACGCGGTGGTGGGCTTACTCGCTTCTGGCGGCTCGACCAACCACACGATGCACCTGATTGCCATGGCTGCTGCCGCAGGCATCACCCTAAACTGGGACGACTTCACTGATCTGTCAGCGGTCACCCCTAGCTTGATGCAGGTCTATCCCAACGGCCAAGCGGACATTAACCATTTTCAGGCAGCGGGCGGTATGAGCTACCTGTTCCGCGAGCTGCTGGGTGCAGGCCTACTGCACGGGGATATTCCCACCGTATTCGGTACTGATCTCACTGCCTACACCCAAGAACCATTTCTGGAAGATGGCAAAGTAGTATGGCGTGAAGGCCCTGAGAAAAGCCTGGATGAAGACGTCTTACGCCCAGTGGCCACCCCTTTCGCCGCTACCGGCGGCCTGACCGTAATGAAAGGCAATCTAGGCCGTGGTGTGATTAAAGTCTCGGCGGTTGCTGAGGAGCACCGTGAAGTAGAAGCACCCGTAAAGATTTTCGAAGACCAAAACGAGATGAAGGCGGCCTTCGAATCTGGTGCTCTGGATCGCGATGTGATTGTGGTCGTACGCTTCCAAGGCCCGAAAGCCAACGGCATGCCAGAGCTGCACAAACTGACACCGTTCTTAGGCGTGCTGCAAGATCGCGGTTTCAAGGTTGCGCTGGTAACTGATGGCCGCATGTCTGGTGCTTCTGGCAAAGTGCCAGCAGCGATTCACATCAGCCCTGAAGCGCTGGATGGCGGCCCGCTGGCAAAACTACGGGACGGCGATATTGTACGCCTGGACGCCAATGCAGGTACGCTGGAAGCGAAAGTTGACACCGCTACCTGGACAGATCGCGAGCACGTAGAGGCTAACTTGGACCACTATCACGTTGGCCTGGGCCGTGAACTGTTTAGCGGCTTCCGCCACTTGGCCATGCGTGGTGAAGAAGGCGCTGGCTCGCTGGGCGGCTTCGAAGCCGACGACCTTGCTCGCCAACAAGACCAGATTCTTCAAGAGGATGCCTGATGCGATCGGCATTAATTGGTGATATTGGTGGCACTAATGCACGCTTGGCGCTGGTCACGCCAGGCGAGGTAGCGCCTCACGACATTGTGAACCTGCCCTGCGCCGACTACCCAGGTGTAGTGGAAGCGGTTAAGGACTACCTGGAACGTGTCGGCGCGACGGGTGACAACGCGCCTCAAGAAGCTTGCTTAGCCTTCGCCTGCCCCGTTCACGCCGAGCGGATCAAAATGACCAATAATCACTGGGACTTTATGAAAAGTGATGTTCAGCAGACGCTGAACCTGTCGCTGTTCAAAGTGATTAACGACTTTACCGCTCAGGCGCTGGGTGTGCCCCATGTGGACACTGGCAACTTAGTGCAAGTACAAGCAGGTGTGGCTCAGTCCCATTCCGCCCGCTTGGTGATTGGCCCCGGTACAGGGCTAGGCGTTGCGGGTGTTTTCTCCGGTCAGCATGCATGGATACCGCTGCCCACCGAAGGCGGCCATGTGACGTTCGCCCCGACGGATAGCACCGAACGTGCGCTGCTTGACGTATTTTTACAACACCACAACCGCGTTAGCGTCGAGCGCATTTTATGCGGCCAAGGCCTTCTGGAACTGTATCAGGCACATTGTGCACTGAACGAACAAACACCTAGCTACACAACGCCAGCAGAGGTTACCCAAGCTGCTAACCAGGGTGATCCCATTGCTACCACTACCCTATTGCGCTTTTTAAAAATTCTTGGCGATGTATGCGGCGATGCGACCCTGACCATGGGCGCCAGAGGTGGCGTGTACCTCTGCGGCGGTATTTTACCGCGCCTGTTGGAGTGGCTACCAAAGTCCGAGTTACGTGACAGTTTTGTGAATAAGGGCCGTATGGGCGCCTATAACGCCGATATCCCCGTATGGGTTGTTACCCACCCATGGGTGGGGCTGCTGGGCGCCGCCGAAGCGCTGCACAACGAAGAAGTCTTTTAACTTATTAGGAATGCCCATGCCTGCTCACACCTTCGACGTGCCCTTTGTTCTCGGCATGATGCGCCTGCATGAAGCACCAGAGATGCACCAAACGAATCACCTTGCCGACTGGATCGAAGCACGTATTGAGCAGGGTTTGCACTGGTTCGACCATGCTGACATTTACGGAAACAGTGATTGCGAGATGCTGTTTGGTCAAGCGCTGCGCGCCCGCCCCTCGCTAGCCAAGCGGCTTCACGTGGTGACCAAGGCTAGCATTGCCAACGACAACCCAGCCCGCAGCTCTAACAAGGTGAAGCACTACAATGCTAGCCCCGATTACCTAAGCCATGCCATTGACAATGCCCTGAACCGCCTGGGTGTTGAGCGGCTAGATCATTTTTTGATTCACCGCCCTGATCTACTAATGGATGCCGTCACTACTGGCCGGGTACTGGATGAAGCGATTATGGCAGGCAAAATTGGCGCGGCGGGCATTTCCAATCATTTGCCAAGTCAGTGGCGCAGGCTACAAAACGCCATGCACCACCCTTTACGTGCCAACCAGATCGAGCTTTCCATTAACCATACCGCCCCACTGTTTGATGGCAGCTTTGATGATCTATGTGCCGACGGTCATGCGCCGATGGCATGGTCACCGCTAGCGGGCGGCACACTAATGCAAGGCGACGTGGGTAACGCTCTTAACCACTTTGCCCGCGAGCAAAACAGCACCCCTAATGCACTAGCACTAGCCTGGCTGCGTACACTGCCTAATCGCCCGGTCCCCGTTGTGGGCAGCGTAAAGCCAGAGCGTATTGCTGAAATGCTAAACGGGCCTGAGACGCTTCCAAGAGAGACCTGGTACGCGCTATTAGAGGCCGCGCGAGGCCACTGTGTCGCGTAACCCCTTTATCAATATTAATAATGACAAGGAATGACTTATGACGCCGGTGATTGCTTTCGGTGAAGCCTTGGTTGATATGTTATCCAGCCGCTTAGGCGATGACACTGGGCAGGAAACCTTCACACCTTACGCAGGTGGCGCGCCTGCTAATGTCGCCGTTGCCTGTGCCCAACTTAACGTGCCCAGCCAGTTTTTAGGCATGGTAGGCGACGATACGTTTGGCCACTTCCTTATTCGTGAACTAAAAAGTCATGGTGTAGATACCCAGGGAGTGCTGCTGACAAAAGAAGCACGCACTGCGCTGGCGTTTGTTTCCCGGGACAGCAGCGGCGAGCGCACGTTTGATTTTTATCGCCCACCGGCGGCCGACCTGCTTTATCGCCTAGAGCACCTGCCCCACGGCGTGTTTGAACAACCGGCGATTGTTCACTTATGCAGCAACAGTTTGACTGACCCTGAGATTGCCGATACCACCTTAGCGATTGCCGCTATGGCAAAGCGCGCGAGCTGTTTAGTCAGCGTGGATGCCAACCTCCGCCACAATCTGTGGACCGAAGGGTCAGCCGACCTTTGGCTGGTAACCGAGCTATTGGATAGCGCCGAGCTCGTTAAAGTCTCACTGGAGGAGCTTGATTATCTTCGTGGCGGCCACTCTCAGGAAGCGTGGCTATCTCAGCGACTAGCCGCCGGGGTAAAAGTAATTTTAATCACCGACGGCCCTAACAAGGTGGTGCTGAAAGGCGTTGGCCTTGACCACACCATCACACCGCCCCAGGTAACCGCGGTTGACACCACGGCTGGCGGTGATGCATTTATTGGCGGCCTGCTGGCTGAGCTTTCACGGCACGGCATTGATGAGAACTGGTACCAGGACAGTGCCTTTCTAACCCGCGCGGTGGATATTGCCTGCCGCTGTGGTGCTCACGCAGTGACACGCCCAGGCGCCTACGCCGCACTGCCGACTCATAGTGATATTGAAGCGCTAAGAAATACGTAACGCCTGTAGCAAAAAGGGCGTGCAACAGCACGCCCTTAACCATGTCTCCAGCTTATACGCTACATCCCACTAACACGCTAATAAGTACAAGAAGTGACCGCATTTTTTTCTTGCGCTACCGCTTCTTTCCTCGATACCACATTGCCTTCTAGTAACCTTGCGCTGCCTTCCAAAACTTTCACATCAAGCGAGCCTTTAATTTGACTTATAAAGCTAACCTGAGTGATCGCTCGTTGCTGCGTATCACCGTTAACCAGAATCTCCAACGAGCCATGGTCGCACCACCACTCTACCGTGACGGTTAATCCATCAATGCTACCCGCCGCATGATCACAGGCAAAATGGTTATCGAAAGCAGCTTGTCCATTCACACCTTGTCGCGTATAGCGCAGTGCAACGTCCTCGTCTCCCGCTTCAAGAATAAGCCACTGATGATCGCCCTGTTGAAGTGACAGCGCCACTCGGCTGCCTGGCATCAAGGTAAACGTAAGCACCCCACGCCCTATCGCTTGCTGAGAGGCCAAGAGCACATGCTGGCCAACACCTAGCCACTCCTGCGGCGCAATGGTTTGCGGATAAGCCGTTAACGCTTCATGGCACTCGCTGGCGATACGCTGACAAAGCTGAATGCCTCTCGATGTCGCGCGCAGGGTGAGCTCTCTAGGTAGACTCATCATTCCTCGCCAACCTGCTTCGGGCGCATGATTGGCATACTGCCAATTATTGAGCCAAGCCACGGCTAAACGACGCCCCGGGGTATTCGACCAGCTTTGCACGGCGTAGAAGTCGCGCCCTTCGTCCATCATCATGACGTCATGGGGCGAATGATCGTTAATAAAACACTGCCCGTCGAATTCCCCCACAAAATATTGCGTAAACGAGCCAAAGGCATTATCTGGCGTAGCCCCAATGCCAACGATTAATACCCAGCGGCTAGATAGCTGCCCATTTCTAGCGCCTTCCACTGGCAGCTCGAACAAATCAGGGCACTCCCAAGGGTGCTGAGTATGCGCACCGTGGCCCTCGCCAAACGCACTGGCAAACTGCCAGTCCAATAGGTTTTCCGAGGTGTAAAAATGAATTTCCTGCCCACAAGCCAGCGCCATTACCCAACGCTGGGTAGCGGCATGCCAGAATACTTTTGGGTCACGAAAGTCTTTAAATCCTGGCGGTGGCAAGATTGGATTATGTGCAAAACGCTGCCAAGTACGCCCTCGGTCACAGCTGTAGGCTACGCACTGAGACTGCTCATAATCCTCTGAGTCACTGGAGAGCACTTTATGGCAGGTGTAAAACACCAACAGCCCCGGTTTACCACCAAATAGCCCTGTTACATCGTGCTCATCCACCACCGCACTACCTGAGAAGCATGCCCCCTGCTCATCTGGTGCAAGCGCAATAGGCAAATGTTCCCAGCGGCAAAGATCGGTGCTTACCGCATGCCCCCAGTGCATAGGCCCCCATACCGGGTCGTGGGGATGGTATTGATAAAAGAGATGATACTCTCTTTCGAAATATACAAGCCCGTTGGGGTCATTCATCCAGCCAGTAGGCGGCGTAAAATGCAGCGTTGGCCTAAGAGGAGTAAATTTGACGAGATTCAATTGAAAAAATCCTAACTTAATCGATTAAGCTGAGGCTATCACGCTTTTTTCTTCCCGGCTCTAGGTTTAGTACAAAAACTCGGCTAAAGGAGGATAAACAAGGAAAAAATTAACAAAACCATCACGCTGCCTATTCCTGTACTTCCTCGATGGCACTGAATAGAGATTGAGCTAGCCGGGTCGATCTTTGCGATGATTCAAAGACTCAAACGTCGACATGGCACGAGAGGTTCTTCAAGCAATGTCGACAGTGGACCTGCCAGGCTCAGCCTCCCACTGCCCGTGCATATACTTCAGTGGAGTCATCCCTGTGTGCTGACGGAAGAAATGAATAAAGGCGCTGTCCGAAGAGAACCCCAACAGGTAGGCCACATCGTTAACCTGACGTTGCATTGATAACAGTTCGATAGCTGCAAGCAGACGCCATTGCTGGCGCCAGGCCTGGTAGCTCATTCCGGTTTCACGGCAAAAAATCCGGCTAACCGTCTTAGCACTAGCACCGAACTGTCCTGCAAGCGGGATCAGAGCTGGGGGTAATTCCCCCTCAGGGCTCCAGCATTCAACCAGTGCCTTCAAACGCGGGTGCAACGGTAGCGTCAGTTGCAGTGACTCACGCTCAGCCTGCTGCATCTCTTCTATAAACAATGCCAGCGTGTTGTGCGTATTAACATCCGTTATATCCCAAGGCCACCAGGCCATACGTTCGATCAGTGCGCGCAAAAGCTCATTCACCACGACCACTTTCACCTCCTGGCCAAGTAACTGAGACACCTCGAGGCTGAAGTAGACGGAGCGATATGACACCACATTGGTCATCATCGCCTGATGCTTAACCCCAGCAGGGATCCACGCCGCCCGAGTTGGCGGCAGCACGCATCGCTGACCATCCAGCACAATGCGCATACACCCACGTGGGGCATACAACAGCTGCCCTTTGGCGTGACTGTGCATACCTGAATCATGACGACCGACCTCGGCGGCAATGCCCACCACGTTGCCTACTACCAAGTCCGGGTCAAAAGACTGCTGCTGGTTGATCAGTGCCACTGTCTTATTTTCGACATATTTGGTTTGAATAACGTTATTTGAACAACACAAGACTAAGTAAGCTAGCACCACATTTCAAGAGACATGGAATCGTTACGATGAACCCGCTACTTTTTTTGATCCTGGCACTGATGATGTTCCCCCAGGTGGTCGAGACTATCTACAGCCCTGCACTACCGTCGATGGCGAGCTTTTTCGGCGTATCAGCCTCCACTGCGGGTCTGACCCTCTCCTGCTATTTTTTAGTGTTCGCCTTCGGCGTAGTGTTCTGGGGCATGATGGCGGACAAGCTAGGTCGTCGTTCGGCAATGCTGCTTGGGCTGGGGTGCTACGCACTCGGTTCCGGCATTGCTATCTACGCTCCAGATTTTCATTGGCTACTGCTAGCCCGAGCGCTAAGCGCCTTTGGCGCGGCGACCGGCTCTGTGGTCTGCCAGACAATCTTGCGTGACCGTTGGCAGGGAGCGAAACTGGCGCAGATTTTCTCTTACATGGGAATGGGTATCGCCCTTAGTCCGGTGGTCGGTCTGTTTGCTGGCGGGCAGTTGGTCAGCTTTGGTGGTCATCAGGCAGTGTTCAGCGCACTGCTTGTGCTGGCACTTCTATTGCTTGCCATCACCGCTAAAATACTGCCAGAAACCCGTCAGGTACAGGTGCCTGTTGACCTAGTCACGCTAGGAAAACAGATGGTGAAAGACGCTGCGCTATGGCGCGATGTCATTCTGGTGGCCTGCTTTAACGTACTGCTGTTTGGCTATTATCTACAGGGCCCATTCCTATTTGATAGGCTTGGACTGAGCGCGCAGGCGTTCGGTTACAGCGGGTTAGCGCTGGCAACCGGCAGCCTAATTGGCAGCTATGCTAACAAGACGCTACTCAAGAATGGCGGGAGCCCTCACCAACTTATCGTCCGAGCCTGTCAACTAGCGGCGGCCAGCGCCCTAGGTGTCTACATCCTGCAATCTTCCTTGCTATTCCTGTTACCGATGATGGGTATAGCAGCAGCGTTTGCGGTGGCTATTCCCAATATCCTCAGCCGAGCACTTAAAAACTACCAGCAGCAGTTGGGCAGCGCTGGCGCCCTATTCGGCCTGGGCTACTACCTGCTAG